>DASVSM010000633.1:0-9016 GCA_036388115.1 Flavisolibacter sp. | reverse complement strand
GAAAGAAGCGGTTCACAAATATATTACCGGCATGTTTGAAGCGAACCATCACAAAATGCTTCAAATTAACAGCATGCCAGATCATATCCACATGCTAACCGGCTTTCGTCCGCAACAAGCCATTTCCGCCGTCATACAAAATGTAAAAACAGAAAGCAGCAAATGGATAAAGGCTCAAAATTTTTCTTCTGATTTTGCATGGCAGGATGGCTACGGCGCTTTTTCTTATTCAAAAAGCAGTGTGCCTGATGTCATACGATACATTCAAAATCAGGAAGTACATCATCGAAAGCAAAGTTTTTTAGATGAATACCGCCAGTTTCTTAATCTGTTTGAGATTGAATGGGATGAACAATATATTTTCAAAGAACCTGTCTGATCGTTATTTGCGTTTTGCTGCTGTTGCACGAAGCGTTCCGATGGAACGCCGGGCAATTTTACGCAATGATTTTTCTACCCACGAAACGTCCCTATGGGACGATATTGGAGGGATCACTAGCCTTTCCTACTTTATCGATTATGTTTCTTTCATCTTTATCTGTATTTCAAATCATTTATGCAATCATTCCATTTCCAATGTCCCAGAGGGACATCTCGTGGGTAGAAAACATTTATAACGTGCATTTGCGTTCCAGCGGAACGCTTCGTGCTAATTTGCAGTAAGATTGATCAATCCATCTTACACTATAACGACACCCCTCTTTTCCACGGAATAAAATCATCCTGATTCAACAACACCGCTTTCGGCGTTACTTCACCACTTGCCGCTTTGATACAATATTCCAAAATCTCTTCACCCATCTCTTCAATCGTCTTTTCTCCTTCAATGATCGGTCCTGTATCAATGTCG
Organism: Flavisolibacter sp.; assembly: GCA_036388115.1. Taxonomy (GTDB): domain Bacteria; phylum Bacteroidota; class Bacteroidia; order Chitinophagales; family Chitinophagaceae; genus Flavisolibacter. The sequence continues at coordinate 8,166 of DASVSM010000633.1, read as the reverse complement.
ATGATGTCCTGCATGCGCCTGGCCAGCTTCGAATTGGTGGCCACTTTAATAGTAGGACAGACGGGGTTACCGGTTGGCGTTCCTAGTCCCGTTGTAAACAAAATCAACGTTGCTCCCGATGCAGCCTTTCCTGTTGTTGCCTCCACATCGTTACCCGGCGTACAAACAAGATTCAGACCTGGCAAGGTAGCAGGTTCCGTATAATCCAACACATCGACCACCGGCGACGTACCGCCTTTTTTTGCTGCGCCTGCACTTTTGATAGCATCGGTAATCAAACCATCTTTTATGTTACCGGGAGAAGGGTTCATGTGGAAACCCGAACCTACTCTTGTAACAATCTCTTCATAACTATGCATCAGGTGCATAAACTTACGGGCAACCAGTTCGCTGGTAGAGCGATCGACCAACTCCTGCTCAACACCGCATAGTTCAGGGAATTCTGCCAGCAAGACTTTTGCACCTAATCCTACCAAAAGATCAGATGTATAACCCACAGCAGGATTGGCAGAGATGCCACTGAAACCATCACTGCCGCCACATTTTACACCGACGGTCAGTTTATCCAGTGTAGCCGGCGCTCTTTCTATCTTATTAATTTCAATCAGACCTTCAAATGTTTTTTTAATGGCTTGCTGAATCAATTCTTCTTCACTGCCAACCTGCTGCTGTTCAAAAATATAAAGCGGTTTATTAAAGGAGGAATTACGCTCCTCCAGGTCTCTTTTGAAATCAGCAACCTGCAGGTTCTGACAACCCAAACTTAAAACGGTGATGCCACCAACATTTGGATGATCCGCATAAGAAGCGAGGAGCTTGCTTAAGATGGCTGCATCCTGGCGAATACCGCCGCAACCGCCTTGGTGGTTCAGGAACTTGATACCATCCACATTCTTAAAGACACGTTGCTGGTGATTATCGGCTGGCGAAAGATCGATCGTTTCAACCGGCGAACCATTCTTAAATGCTTCTACTAGTTGATGTGCGTATTGTTTGTACTTGTGTGTTACCTCGTAACCTAGTTCGTTGTGCAGGGCTTCTTTGATGACGTCCAAATTGCGGTTCTCGCAAAACACAGTCGGAATAAATAACCAGTAATTTGCTGTTCCTACACGACCATCCGGCCTGTGATAGCCATTGAAGGTCCTGTTCTTAAACTTAGATACGTCGGGTGGCTGCCAGCTATATGTTACGCCACGATAATCGTAGCCTTCAGCTGCATGCTTGACGTTCGTGGTTGTCATGCGACTGCCGGCCGGAATAAAACTTTGGGCCTTACCAACCAGCACACCATACATGATCACTTCATCGCCTTCGATCATATCCTCCTCAAAAAATTTATGCTTGGCAGGAATGTCGTCAACTACTTTATAAATGTGGCCATTGTAGCCAACGTCTTCGCCCATGCGTAGATCCTGCAAGGCAACAATCACATTATCGGAAGGATGCACTTTTAATACCCGTTGCTTCATGCTGCAATTACTTTTTTAGCCTTTGTTGCTTCAATTGTTTCTTTTGCGCCGCTATTGATTAAGCTGTTCAATTTATCTGTTACCGCTTCGGTGAAACCAGGCAAGCTACCAAGGTCTGTGCCCCAATAAGCAGCATCCTGCAACACTTCTTTTACAAGTGCTGTTATGGATAAACCTGCCCAGCGTTTGTAAAACACTTCTGCCCTGTCGTCCTGTATGAGGTACGAGGCGCCGTTGAAGTCACCATAGTATTTTCCATCACGAACCGTAGCAGCTTTCATAAAATAAATGTACGCGGCAAATCCAAGCGAAAATAAGTCAGGAGCAGCATCTGCACTTTCATAATACTTCTGCAAAACCGGCACGCAACGCATCTTCATTTTCGAACTGTAATTCAGTGTGATATTGATCCACTGGTGCTGGATATGCGGGTTGCGGAAACGGTCCAATACTTTGTAACCAAAATCGTGTGCAACTGACAGGTCTACATTATAGGGAATGTTGGGTGCTATTTCATCCTGCATAACATTGGCTACGAAAGTGGAAATGGCTTCATCGTCCATAGCCACCTTTACGGTTTCAAAACCGGCAAGAAAAGCAAGGCCGCAGCTCAGTGTATGTGTGCCATTCAGCATGCGCAGTTTCAGCTCGCGGTAAATATCTATATCGGGCTCAATCACCACTCCTTCATCGGCCTGGGCAAACGACAAAACAGATTTGATATGCTCATCACCTTCAATGGCCCACAGGCGGTACACCTCTGACACCGTCAGCAAACCGTCGCTGTATCCTAAACTATTTTCCAGAGAGGCTTGTGTAGAAATATCAGGTTTGCCGGGAACGATCCGGTCAACTAAGGAATTGCAGAAATGATTGCAGCATTCAAGCCATTCAATGAACTCATCTTCCAGGCTATTCAGATGTGCCAGTTCCAGAACAATGGCCTGAAGTTTTGTTCCGTTCTCCGGAATCAACTCTGTTGGAACAATCACCATTCCACTGTGTTCGCTGCCGCCAAACGCTTTGAAACGTTCGTACAGGAATGCCAATAGTTTACCGGGGAAAGATTTTGGCGGATGCTGACGGATGTCTTCCTGCACCAGTTGAATACCCACTTCAGTGGTGTTGGAAATGATGATCTGCATGGCCGCATTGTGGGCACACTCGAGGATCTGGCTCCATTCCTCCGTGGCTGTAAGCACACGACTAATGGAAGAATTAATAATATTCTCTTCTACTTTTTTACCATTCTGCAAACCACGAACACACACCGTGTACAAACCATCCTGCTTGTCGAAGGCAGACGTATCACCCTGTGAAGTTGATTTCACCACAACAATACGGCCATTGAAAATCCCCTGCCGGTTTGCTTTATCAATAAAATAATCGGGCAGTCCACGCAACAACACCCCGGTTCCAAACTGCAGTACTTTCTCTGGTAACTCAAATAATTCATCTTCCGGAATCACGACCCTCTCCGAATTGATGTTTCTTAAGGTATATTTCGACAAAATCATAATATAAGTTTGTGGTTTGTAGTATGTGATTTATGGTTCTTTACTTCGGTCATTCTTTGTTTATTGCAACTTGCTTGTTGTTTATTGCCTATTGCTTATTGTCTGTTACTATCCTCACTTCGTCATTCCTTTTTCGTTGTTCTTCTGTTCGATATTTCCTGTCACTTTCCATTTTCCATTGAACACCCAATCTGCGGTAATATCTTTTGCTTCAGGAGAGCCTGGTGCTGCGGCTAAATTGTCTTTATGCCAGGCATAATCGCCACCTTCTTTATGACTGTTTGCATAATAAATTCTACGTCCCCACTGAATGGTATTTGTTGTGGGCACCAGGTAAATGTCTTCATCAGCCATAGTAGAAGAGAACATGCAATCAATTAAATAAAACTGGGCATCTTTGTGATAACGGCCAAGCTTAAACCCTTTATAACCATCAAAGCGACAGTTCTTCAAAACAGTTTTATAATCGGGATTGGATAAGCCGTCGTGCCAGATAGCAGCAGATCCCGTGTTTGCATAAAAGGTGCAGTTCTCTGCATAAGCCCACCCACGCGGGCAATAAAAATCCACGCCGCCTTCCATCACACAATCTTTAAAATAGAACATGCCGCCGGTTAAATTCCAGGGGCTAACCGTATCGCCGGCCCAAGCACTAAAGCGGCAGTTAATTGCCTTCAGCCTTGTACTGTTCATGCTACGCAATGCCATTTGATGCCCATTCGCCGTGATCACTTTCTTCCCTGTTGAATCCGAGGCACAGGCAACCGTTCTGGGCGCTTTTTGCGTAAAGCCGTAATCGTTGGCAATGGTCAGGTTGATCAACGTAATATCGTCACCATCCAGGTTTATCGTTGCTACGCCCCAATCATCGGAGCGATCACATCGCCACTCATCACGGGCTATGCTTTGGATGATCTTTGTTGTTTCCCTGTCTTCTCCTTCGAGAATAATATTATGCTTGGTGATGAAAAGCTTTTCGCGGTAAATTCCCGGTTTAATGTGAATTATTCTTGGCGTCGCGGACGTATCGGGCAGGTGATTGATTGCTTCCTGAATAGAAGCATAATCGCCCTTACCATCCTGTGATACGACCATGTATTTTTTAGCGTTGACGGTGCCGTTTCTTGCCTGCCATGCAGGATAAGTTTTCGTCAATAATTTTAGCGGCCATGTGCCATACCAGGCATAACCCGTACGACGCTCCACTTCAATTTCAGCAAGAGTCGATTTCTTTAAAGCATCGCGTCCGGAAAAGAAAGGCTTGCCGGTTTCGAGGTCATAAAAACGGGCCCAAACAACGGAAGCATCATCTTTCACAAGTACACGGTCTTTGCCTTTTGGCTGCGTTTTATCTTCAATGTCGGCATACGTATATCCCCTGATCTTGACGCTTTCCAGCCATTGAACTGCGTTGAGGATTGCATTTTTGACTGCCGTTGACGGCTGCTCAACCTTCATCAGGAAGTCAACGATCCCCACGGTTTCCATCCCGCTGATAGAAGCATGTTCGAAGGCTCTTGCTTTTACCGGCAGCAAGGTTTTTTTATCGTGCTGTGCACACCAACCGGTAAGCTTGCCATTAACCACGATCTGCGTTTTTAAAATACAGTCAATGCCTTTTTCAACCGCTTTTTTTGTTGGGATTTTCAAACTTGCATCCACCGCATCAAAACCATTTGTGCCATTTGCTGCATCCCAAAGAATGTTCAGCACATTGATCATGGCGTTATCATTATAAGTAATCTGCCCACGGTAAGAAGAGCTGTCAGGATAAAACTGCGGAAAGCCTCCGTTCTCTTTTTGCATTTGCAGCAAATAGCGAATACCGTTTTCCGCTGCCTTCAAATATTCTTTGTTGTTCGATTGCTTGGAGGCTTTAAGTAAGTAACGGATTTCTTTTATGGTAGCGCTATTATCGATAGTGGCATCGTTACGGTTCTTATCCTTAAGGATTACCGCCTTCTCCCCTTCCGACAATGTTTTAGTGTAGTCAACCTTCACTTCATTGATATGCTTGGGCCAGCCGCCGATGCTGCGTTGATAAAGGAGCATGTTATCTGCAACACCATCCTGTGCACACAACGAACAAGTAAGCAGGAAGCTTACAAGAAAAGAAAAACAATATTTCAACTTGCCGCCCATCATTTCTTTTTTGTTTGCGCCAGTAACCATTTCACCAGGTCATGAGCAGCTTCGTAATTATCAAAATCAGCCGGCAGTTTGCGGCCATCTGTGTATTCGTTATACAACCAAGGATCGCCAATGACAAACACGGTTCCCTTGCCATATTTTGCAGTGGCAGCAATATTCTTTCCTTCTTTTGTCAATGCTGCTTTTGCCGGTGCGCTAACACTCAGTGTTGCTACCTCTTTAACATAAAGCTTTTTGGCCGAAGCAAAAATGGCGTGCCCCTGCGGAATAGGGACTGCACCTTGTTCAAACTTGCTTCCTTCTACGGTATTGTACAGGTCTTCGTTCAGTCGTATGCCAAATTTTGCAGAAAGCACATTCATGCTTTTCACATTGCTATGGCCGGAGTCGTTTCCCAATAATAACAGTACGCCGCCAGCCTTCACCCAATCACTGATAACCGTTGCATCCTTTTCAGTAATTGCATTTGGTTTGGCTGTTTCTTTTTCGTTATCAGGATCAACAACAATATAAATGCTGGCGTCTTTTAAGGCTTTTGCAGTGGGTGCAGTGGTGAGAGTTTTTGTTTTTGCGCCGTAGCTTTCAAATACGTAGCCTAAGGTTGAATAACCATCGTAGTCTTTTTCATCCCAGATATAATGCCAGGGCACCATCTGTCCTGTTGCCGGACTTTTCCGCCATTCATTATTGAAATAATTATCCAGCAGCACTGTTTTACCTCTGGCAGTATTCAGGTTAGCAATCATCTCCATTTCATTAGCTGCATTGATAAAGGCGCCAACACCTTTCGGATCATTCACAATCACCGGTTCGCTCATGTAATAGGCAAAACTTCCATCGCGATATGGATTGCCACCTAAGCCCGAAACAGCAACGGTGCCGTGAAGATTTGTAAGACCGTTTTCTACCTTGATAAATTGTTTAACGATGCCGTCAAAGCCTTTTTTTGCAGTAGCCAAATAAGTGGGAGGAAGATAACCCATGCGAACACCTTTTGCCAGGGTGTATACCAACATGGATGAAGCGGAGGCTTCCGGATAATTCTTCGGCTCAGCAATCATGTTTGGAATGTCGTACCATAAACCGGTTTTGCTGTCCTGTACCATGCTAACTGCTTTGGCAAACCGGTTCAGGATTTTAATGATCGAGTCTCTCCCTGGATGTCCCGCCGGAAAATAGTCCAGCGCATCCACCATTGCCATGCCGAACCATCCCAGGGCCCTGCCCCACACATGTGGCGAAAGACCGGTGGTTTTATTCGCCCACTTTTGTTCGTGGCTTTCATCCCACCCATGATATAACAACCCTGTTTTGGCGTCCCTTGCATGACGCTCCATCAATACAAATTGTCGTGTCACGTCATTGAAAATTGTATCCTCACCAAAGATTTTTGCATATTCGGCATAGAACGGTTGCCCCATGTATAACCCGTCCAGCCACATTTGAGAGGGATAGATCTTTTTATGCCAGAAGCCGCCTTCAGAAGTACGCGGATGCGTTTTCAACTGGCCGCGTAAAAGGTCTGCAGCCTTCTTATATTTTTCCGCTTTAGTAACCTGGTAAAGTGTTAGCAGCAGTTTGCCATTGTTCACGTGATCGATGTTGTATTCGTCCGGCCGGTAGCCTTTAATTGAGCCATCAGCCTGAACGTAATAATCCATGCTCTTTTGCAGGTAATTAAACCATTTGGCATCGCCGGTTGCCTTCCAGAGCCCTTCAATTCCTTTGAGGATCACGCCCTGGTCGTAGCGCCATTTAGGCGCCTTGTCTCCGGGCAGCATAAACGAATCTTTCCATACGGTCATCACCATCGTTCCTACGTCTTGTGCGTAGGATCTTTGCTGCGCTTTTGCAGAAAAACAAACAACGGCTGCTAATACGAGTATCGTAAGTTTTTTCATGTTATTTTTTGGGCTAAGAGATCAAAGGAGGAAACGAGGTAAAAGAGGATGTCTCTTTCTTCTCCTTTTCCTTTATGGCTTCTCTTAGCTATTTTTTGGACCAGAGGCCAGTGCTACTATTTATCGTCTGTTGCGTCGCACAGCGTGTACGCTTTGTAATTCTATTGGGCAAGGCTTACAGGTTGTGGGCTGCTGCTTGCGCAATCATCGACCTCACCCTCAATCTCTCTCCGTCCGGAGAGGGAAGCTGCCGCACAAAACCTCGCTTTTACAAGTCCCTGCTTCTTTTATCAGCAGCTTACTTAAGCGGGGGCTGTGCATCAGCAAACTCTCCTTCAGGGGTTTGGGGTTTACAGCGCTTTCATCTTTACGGCTTCTTCTTTTGCACCGTAGTTGAACTCAATTCCTTTCTTCGCTTTTTTCGTATCCACGCCGCTCAATATAATCTCTTTCGATTTTTCACCGGTTACATTCAACAGCACTTCTGCATCGTGGTAGCGCACATTGGTTAGGGCAATGCCCTGGCTGTTGTGAATGTTCATCACCGGGTTTTTGTTTTCCGTGATCAACTGCACGTTTTTCAATGTGATCCCGGTTCCTTCCGTCATGTCCAGGCCTTCCTGCGCCTGCAACACCATGTCTTCCATCACGATGTTTTTTACGTTCATCTCTGGTAGGCCTCTTACAAAAATGGCTTTGCGTGCACCATTCACTACCACGCCTTTTATGTGGATGTTTCTGAACTGCGGCGTTTCTTCCGTCACCGGTTTCAGTTCCACTTTCGGTGGCTCCCGCTTTTCACCGCTCAAGGCAATCGGATCTTGTGCTGCATAATACATATCGAAAAGAATTGCTTCACCAGGAATATTTTTCATTGCAATATTCTTAATGAAAATATTTTCCACGATGCCGCCTCTACCTCTTGTTGTCTTAAAGCGAAGGCCGATGTCTGTTCCAATGAATGTACAATCATCCACCCATATATTTTTTGCGCCACCGCTCATTTCACTTCCGATGACAAAGCCACCATGCGCTGCATAAACGGTACAGTTTTTTACCATTACATCCTGTGTGGGCATTCCTCTTTTCCTTCCTTCCGCATCGCGACCGGATTTGATACAGATA
>DASVSM010000632.1:0-3612 GCA_036388115.1 Flavisolibacter sp. | reverse complement strand
CAGCTTTTTTGGTTCTCGTTGGTCTTTTGCTTCTGGCTTCACTATTCGACCTTCTGTTTTCATCGTTAATGCAATCCGCTTTCTTGCCACATCCACTTCAGTAACTGTTACGGTCACTTTCTGATTCAATTTCACTACTTCTTTTGGGTCAGACACAAAACGATTGCTCAATTGCGAAACATGCACCAATCCATCCTGCTTCACACCGATATCAACAAAAGCACCAAATGCAGTAATGTTCGTTACGATACCCGGAACAATCATTCCGACCTTTACATCTTCAATGGATTTGATATTCGCGTCAAACTGAAATTCCTCGATCTGTGCTCTGGGGTCGCGGCCAGGTTTTTCCAGTTCCTTCAGTATGTCTTCAATGGTGTACTCACCAACTGTTTCATTGATGTACTGTTTTCTATTGATCTTTTTTCTTACATCTGCATCTTTAATCAGTTCTTCCAGGGAAGCCCGAACATCTTTTGCCATTTGCTCAACCAGTGCATAACGCTCCGGGTGAACAGAGGAATTATCCAACAGATTCTGTGCATTAGGTATGCGCAGGAAACCGGCACACTGCTCAAAGGATTTCGGTCCCATGAGCGGAACCTTCTTTAATTCATCTCTCGATTTAAATGCCCCGTTTAGAGCACGGTAGTTAACAATGTTATTAGCCAGTGTGCCACTGACACCGGAAACATATTGCAGCAAATGCTTCGAAGCGGTATTCACATCGACGCCTACAAAGTTTACCGCGCTTTCCACTACCCTGTCCAGTGCGGTTTTTAATTTGGTTTGGTTCACATCGTGCTGGTACTGTCCCACACCAATTGATTTGGGATCGATCTTTACCAGTTCGCTCAATGGGTCAAGTAAACGCCTTCCAATGCTGATGGCACCGCGAACGGTTACGTCGTGATCCGGAAATTCTTCCCTTGCCACTTCCGAAGCTGAATAAATAGAGGCACCGCTTTCGTTCACCTGGAAGATGCTGACCGGCTTTCCAAAGTCAATGGAACGAACAAGGCTCTCTGTTTCCCGTCCTGCGGTTCCGTTGCCGATGCCGATGGCTTCAATATCGCACTTCTGAACCAGGTGTTTGATCTCGCCAATGCTTTCCTGCCACTGATTTTGCGGGGGATGGGGATAGATGGTGGTATTATAAACAAAGGTCCCTTGCGCATCCAGACAAACGACTTTACATCCTGTACGATAACCGGGATCTAAGGCCAATACTTTTTTGGAGCCAAGAGGTGAGGCCAATAATAACTGTCGGAGATTTTCTGTAAATACATTGATAGCCTCTTCGTCAGCCCTGTTCTTACTAACCAGCCGAAACTCATTTTCAATGGAAGGTTTCAGTAAACGATTGTAGGAATCATCAATTGCCTTTTTTACTTCTGCCGCAGCAGCATTGGATGCTTTAACGAAGGTCCTTTCCAGTTCCTCCACCGCAATGGTTTTATCGATGTTGATGTCCATCAAAAGAAAACCTTCCTTCTCTCCTCTTCTGATGGCTAAAATCCGGTGCGAGGGGCTTTTGCTCAGGGATTCATTAAACTCAAAATAATCACGGTACTTCTGTGCCTCTTCTTCGTCTTTTTTTGCCGTCATGGCCTTTGCCGTAACGGTGGCAGTTTCCGTAAACAACCGGCGAATTTTCCCCCTTGCTTCTTCGTGTTCGCTGATCCATTCAGCAATAATATCCCGTGCGCCCTGCAGGGCTTCTTTGGTATCTTTTACCTCTGTAGTGATAAACTTGCCTGCCTCTTCATCCAGGTTCAAATTTGCCTGCTCAAACAATGTTTTGGCCAGTGGCTCCAACCCTTTTTCAATGGCTTGTGTTGCCCGTGTTTTGCGCTTGGGTTTGTAGGGAAGATAGATGTCTTCCAACTCAGTGGCGCTATAACAATTCTCAATCTTTGTTCTGAGTTCGGGTATTAGTTTGCCAAGGTCTTCGATGGTTTTTACAACCGTTGCCTTGCGTTTATCCAGGTCAGAGAAATAAGCAATTTCTTCTACCACGTTGCCAATGACAACTTCATCTAAATTTCCGGTCGCTTCTTTCCGGTAGCGGGCCATAAAAGGGATGGTAGCGCCTTCGGCCTGCAGGTTGTCAATGCTTGCTACCTGCTTAACAGTGATCGAAAGTTTGTCGGCAATTTTCTGGATATACTTCTGTTCCATAACACAAATAATAGTTCTTCAATTTGAGGGCAGCAAATGTAGAAGAATTGTCTGAACCACGATTGATAGGATTAATAGGATTTACAGGAAAATAAAAAAGCCGTTCAATTACTGAACGACTTTTCTGCTATAAACTTTATCTATTTCTGGCTAATCCTCTAAATCCACCCCAGGTATAGTTCAAATTATCGTAAGTCAACTACTTCCACACCGGGATATTTTGCTTTGTTGAAAACAAATTCAGTATCAGCCGAGGCAGAACTTCCTTTTAAACTGTTGATGGTATAACTATAACGTCCGCCTGATTTTTCCAGGAACCTGGCGCTGTAAATGCTGTTTGCAGCCTTGTCTACCAAAACATATACTTTATGATATGGGCGGGTTTTATCGGCTGGCGTTAATTCCACTTCGGAAAGCGTTTTGCCGGCCTCTTTTTTCGTGCCATTCAATTTGTAGAAAAAATCTTTGTCGTAGAAATTAGTGAAGATCTTTTGCGGGGTCATGCCACTGCCACCTTCGTTCACATTATTCACCGTTACTTCATTGGCGGATTTATCATAGTTCCACACAGTTTTGCCATCAGAGAAAATCTCCATCCCATCCATGGAAACACGAAATTTATTCCCTTTCATTGTCACTGTTCCTCTTTTAGTGGAAAGAGCCTTGCCTTGGGCATTTTCTACCTTGTAAGTAAATGAAGCCTGCGGAGATGCATACGTTTTAAATCGGGTGCTGACAGCATCCAGCAGCTTTTTTGCTTCAGGATCGCTTTTGGTAGGATTGGTATTTTTCTGCGCTGAAGCCAGCAAGGTCATTGATGCCAGGCTAAGTAGTGTAAATATTCTTTTCATTATTTCCTTCAATTAGTTCAAAAATCCCGGCAAAGATAGCCGGTTAGCCGTACTAAGAAGGCAATTGACGTACCGTGTTTAATAAGGTAAATTTATCTTAACACTTTGGTTAAGGTCACTGCTGCAGATAACCGTCAGTTGGCAAATAGCAGCTTGCATCATCACCAATCATTCAAAACAGCATACGGTTCAAATGAATGGTGATGATGCAATTAAATCCGTCAATTGAAAAATGAAAAAATTGCAATGGTATTCCTAAGTCAGGGTCTCAAAGAATTCCATCAGTTCCGCATCTGTTTTAATCAATACTTCTCTTGCTTTACTACCTTGGTTTGGCCCTACAACGCCTGCAGCTTCTAACTGGTCCATCAAGCGGCCTGCGCGGTTGTAACCAAGCTTCATGCGGCGTTGTATAAGGGAAGTTGATCCAACTTGATTTTGCACGATGAGTTTGGCCGCATCTTCAAACAGCGGATCTTTATCGGAAGAGTCAAAGTCTTTCCCTTCCAGTTCTTTTTCATCTACATACTCCGGCAGTAAAAATGCCTGCGGATAACCACGTTGGTCCGAAACAAAATCA
>DASVSM010000631.1:0-7389 GCA_036388115.1 Flavisolibacter sp. | reverse complement strand
GGCCCGGGTTATTGAATGACGGCAGGGAAATAAAGGACGGTGCAGAGGCTGACAATAATCGTGGTTAGTTTATGCATTATATAGTGTTTCCCCGTAGTTTTCAACCCTGCTTATTCAGATGCTGAAGAAGTTGTTCGGTTTGTTCATCGGAAGAAGCACCATACCCATCCACCAAAACCCCTTTTATTCCATCTTTGGTTTCAATGGCATAAACAATGGCTTCATCACCCGGATCGCTGTCTCCTTCAAACCGAAAGCTTTCCCGTAAAATGAGTTCAGGCACATCATACGCTTTGTTCAATTGTTCGCAATGAAACTTATTGTCACGAAGGTCAAAATCATACAGGAAGCCTCTTTGCCTAAGACCTGTAAGTGCTTCTGTTACTGTGTCAAAAACCATCATAAAGTAATTATTAATTTTAAGGCATTACTGTTTGCCATTATAAATATCAAATCAGCTACCAGTTTGATAACTGCTTTATTTCTGGCTTAGTGGGCTTCTATCATCAGGAATTGAGTACCCACCCCGTAATGAATAGGTACCACTTCTGTCTCCGAGATACTGATGGCATCCTTCGGCTGAATATATGTTTGCAAAAAAATTTTACTACCTCTAAGCTAATGTTATACTCTTCATGCGCAGCATGGAAAAGCAATTGCAACCAGGGACGTCGGAAGACCAACCAAATAAGCCCTCTTTCGTACTTTCACTGTCCGTTTACAAACAAGTACGTGTACCCGGTGCGCCAATTCAAAATTTAATAGTCTGTAAAATACCAATTTCAATTCATTCATGCGATTTACATCATCATTACCTTTCTTCAGTCCGGATAATATTTCGGTAGCAGAATCATTAATCCCGCATCTGTACAACTAAATGAAATGCTTTCCATATCCACATTATGTGGCAGTAAAAAATGACGGACAAAAATGTGCAATATGGGTTGCAAGCGGATGAAGTCAAATAAATTTCCTCTCATTTCTTTCTGCTGAATGCGGATGAATAAGAAAGGCAATTCTATCTCTATACTGCAGTGCTTTCTTTGCACCTCCAGGAGTTGAATCGTAATGTGGTAAGCGTCTATGTCTTCTTCTGTAAATATCTCCGGAGCAAAAGGTAAATGGCGCTGATCTGTCAATTCTTTTAGGAGCCAGGGCTGGTAGAAAAAGCCATTTAGCGTGCTGTTTTCGCCTGTATGTTTATTAGCAAGGGACATGTAAGTGTTTTAATATTTGTACCCGATGATTGATAACAATATTTTTGACAGCACATTTGGTGCTGATAAGAATGGAGAGTGGCCGCTTTGTATCGGATATACTTTTGTAATTCCGGACGCCTCTATCATTTTAGCCTGAAGCTCCCTATCGATAACCGTATCCTCCAGGGTTTTGACGTAATACTTATCGAGCTTCGTAAATGTTTTTGACTGAAAAAACACTTTGCTGGAAAACGGAACAGGCGTCTCGTTTCTGTAATTGTTTATCAGTAACTGTTTTATCCCTTCTAAACTGTCAGCGTAAAAAAAAGTTGCCAATAATGTGTGTTCGCTATCTAACCTTGTTTCTTCATCCGTGGACCAGCCAGCCTGTCCAAGTTCGTACTCACTGTCTGTCTTCGATACAATATCCAATAACGATTGCCCGCTAACAGGCACGAAGGCTCCGACATAAACCAGCTTTTCAATTTTTTTAGGCATTTTGTCTGCTACGGCCGTAATCACCATGCCGCCTATGCTGTGTCCTACTAATATAACCTTGCCTCCTGCTTCGGTAATCGCAGTCATCACTTTATCCCGGTAGCTATCCATTAATAAATCCTGTGTCAAATGTCCCTCGCCTCCATGTGAAGGAAGCTCCACTACAATGACCCTTTGTCCCTTGACTTCCAAATTGTCTTTTACTGCTTGCCAGGCACATAGGCCCTGCCAGCTATCATGGACAATAATAAAGGTCTTGTGCGGTTGCAAACCAGAACCTCCTGCTGCCAAGGCAGAAAAAAGAAATAAGCTAAGAAGCGTTTTGACTAAAAATGAGGATCTCATAACAGAGTTGTTGCGGAAAAAGATGGGTTTGAACTTTGCGGTACATCCTTCCCTATCAATTATAATTATTTGTTGCTTTATATCCCGCTCAACTGTCAGAGTTTAGAAACTCTTTTCCAGGAGCACAAACAGGTATCATATATGCGAAATTATGAGCGGGCAACACCGGCGGCAATTGCTAAATCACCTCATTTAAAGTACATATCATTGAATTTTAAGAGCTGGGCAGGAGAATGTATATGTGCGGACGTTGCCACGCGATGCACAAATAGTTGCCTGCTGGAATCAAATTCAGCGCAATAACATGAATGACCATGGACATCCGGAGTACACCGAAAGCGATGAATGGAGTTACATCACTAACCCTGTTTCATTTTGCCAAGGGCATGCCTTCAGGCCACCGTTTAAGTAAATCAGCCGCGAAAGCTACCCGAAATGCCGCCATAAGTACAATGACATGCCTCTTAGCTGCGGTTACCTTTGTTTCAGAAATAGCGCTGGTTTGTTTAGCTGATGCTGCGGCCATTTTTCTGACAAGACTGAATGCAGGTGCTCACCGTATGGAATTGATAAAATATTTATTTATAAACATTAATCATCATGATGAAACCATTTATTGTACCTGCAAAAGAACAGGTCACCGAAGAGACACAAGCAATTTTTGATCAGCTCCAAAAACGCTTGGGCAAAGTTCCCAACCTGTATGCAACGATGGGATATTCCGCCCATGCACTCAAAACATTTCTAGCGTTTGAAGAGGGACTCAATAAGGGGTCTTTCAATGCTAAAGAGCGGGAAGCGATTGCCCTTGTCGTATCACAGGTAAACGATTGTGCGTATTGTCTTGCTGCACATACAGCGGCAGCTCTGCAAAGAGGGTTTAAGAAAGAAGAAACGTTCTTAATTCGAAACGGTGTAGCCACGGACGCAAAACTAAATACGGTACTGAAACTGGCAAAGTCTATTGCAGAGAATAAAGGCAATGCAGAAGAAACGGAAGTAGAAGACTTTTTCAATGCAGGGTATAATGAAGCTGCCATGATGGAATTAATTGGCCTGATCGCCGTGCGAATTTTTACAAACTATGTATATACACTCACTAATATTCCGGTCGACTTTCCGGCTGCAGATCCATTGCCAAAACTTGCACTCGCTTAATGAAATGCTGGTGAGTGGAAGAAGAATGACACCGCATTAGATGCTTTTGATTCCTGATAATAGAGAAGGTAGATAGTTGTGTCCTGATCATTGACGGGCCAGTTCAATTGACTAAATGAACCGGCCTTCGCAAAATCGACACTGCATAAGTCAATAAAGTTTATGTCATTGAAGTTTCTTGCTTTTACAGTTCTTATTGTCTCATTGATCTGTTGCGATGAACCTCCGCGATCTGCAAAAAATCATTCAGCGTCAAATCCTGACGCCTTGGGTTGTTACAGGTATGCGAATGAAAGAGATACCTTCCATTTGAAAGTGATTATAACGGATCGCCTTCTGACAGGCTCCTTGGTTTATGATTTTGGCGAAAAAGATAAAAGTGAAGGAATCATCCGGGGTCAATTGAAAGGCGATCTTTTGCTGGCAGATTACACCTATCGTTCTGAAGGGACGCAATCAACGAGACAGGTTGTTTTTAAATATAGCAGCGACACATTTACAGAGGGCCACGGTCCAACCGAAATGCAAAACGGAAAAATGGTTTTTAGCAATATCGATTCCCTCTATTTTAGCAATGCTATCATCTTCCGTAAACTCAACTGTGAATGACAATAGCGACCTGCCCTATACAATATCTTTTTCATAGGCATTAAGGCTCATCATCCTGCTAACTAATTCGTTCCTTAAAACAATCGCACGGTTTATTCTTTTAACCTGCGATTATCATCACCTGCATGTCATTCTCCATTCTACGCTGATTATATAATTTCCTTTTCCCAGGTGGCTGATGCCTTACTTGAATGAAACAATCAAAGAAAACGGCTTTAATGAGCAATCATTTTTCTTGCTGGTAAAAGAGATTTGTAAAAGAACGTCAATGCCATTTGTCAACACTAAAAATTAATTCAATAAACAAAACAATCATGAACAGCCAACAACAAAATACAATTCCACGTGGTCGTTTCCTTCGTTCAGCGGCGATCCTCGCCACTGGATTCATGCTTGCACCCAGAGAGCTCTTTGCCCAAACTAGTCCTGTCATTATTATAAAGAATGCTGCGGCCAAAGATCCAGTTCTCGTCAAGGCACTGCGGGGTAACATCCACCTTTTGGAAGGCTCGGGAGGAAACATTGCAGTTTTCCATGGTGCAGATGGAAAGCTAATGGTAGATGGAGGCATTGCCGTATCGCAAAAGAAAATTACCGATGCTCTCTCCGGCATTAGCAAGGATCCATTAAAATACCTTGTTAATACCCATTGGCATTTTGATCATGCCGATGGCAACGAATGGTTGCACAAGGCAGGAGCCACCATCATTGCACACGAGAACACCCACAAGAACCTTTCAAAAACCATTACGGTGACGGACTGGAACTATACCTTTCGTGCGGCACCAAAAGAAGCTCTCCCTGCAACCGTATTTAAAAAGGAACACACCATAAAATTTAATGGCTCGGAAATTCAACTGAATTATTATCCTGCTGCGCACACAGACAGTGATATCTCCGTATATTTTTCAGACGCTGACGTGCTTCATGTAGGTGATACCTGGTGGAATAATCATTATCCATTCATTGATCATTCCAGCGGAGGTACTATTGATGGAATGATTACCGCGTCTAATCATAATCTTGCTACTACAACGGATAAAACGGTGATCATACCAGGGCATGGGCCTGTTGGGAACAAAGCCGAACTGCAGGCATTCAGAGACATGCTGGTGTCTGTAAAAGAAAACATTTCAAAATTAAAGAAGGCCGGGAGGTCGCTTTCCGAAACCATAGCTGCCAAGCCAACGGCAAATTTTGACGCGAAATTTGGAAAATTTATCGTGGATCCGGCATTTTTTACGAGGCTTGTATTTGTTGATGTCTAAGGCGTAATCTGTGCCCTGGAAAACAAAATTACACCCCGCCATGGATGAATCAACCACCTTCAAAAGTTGTATGCAGTCGGTCCTTTGCAGTAGTCTCAGAATTAAAGTAAGTAAACTGCAACACAATTACTTATTGCGTGAAATACCCAGCCTAACCAATTTTGCTTCCAGTGTGGTAGGTTTAATCTGAAGGATTTCCGCAGCGCCACCTGTACCACGGATGCGGTAATCAGCTAACTTCAACGCTGCCGTGATGTTCTCCCGCTCGGCTTGTTCACTTGGTTTAACAATGGTAATCGATGTTACCATGTCGGGTGGCTGAGGATTCAACAACAGTGGCTCCGCAATTGAAACGATGGGACCCGTTGCCATAATAGCTGCCCTTTCCAACAAGTGTTCCAACTCACGTATATTACCGGGCCAGTGATAGGCTTCCATTTGTTCCAGGGATTCTTCTGAAATGCCGGTTAGCTTTTTACCCAGGTTCTTTGCGATTTTTTGTAAAAAGTGGGTGGCCAACAAAAGCAAGTCTTCTTTCCGATCACGAAGGGAAGGAAGATGAACAGGAAATACGTTGAGCCGGTAAAACAAGTCGGCACGAAACCGTCCGGCAGCCACTTCTGTTTGCAGGTTCCGATTGGTTGCGGCTATAATGCGTACATCACAAAGGAAGGACCCCTTTCCCCCAATACGCTCAATTTCTTTTTCCTGTAGGACCCGGAGTAATTTCGGTTGTAATTCCAGGGGTAACTCGCCGATTTCATCTAAGAATATGGTGCCTCCATGTGCCAGCTCAAATTTACCAATGCGCTTTTCCGTAGCGCCGGTAAAACTGCCCCTTTCGTGTCCAAATAATTCACTTTCGATAAGCTGGGGAGGCAAGGCAGCGCAATTAACTTTTATCAATGCTTTACTCTTACGGGGAGAGCGGTTATGAACAGCACGGGCAATCAGTTCTTTTCCAGTGCCAGTCTCTCCCAGGATAAGCACCGTATAATTCGTAGGCGCCACCTGGGTAATGCTGGTAAACACCTGTTGCAGCTTTGGACTTCTGCCAATGATCTCTTCAAAGTTGGCCCCCGTTTTCACTTCTTCCTGGAGGTAGGTATTTTCCCGGCGCAATTGTTCACTGAGTAGTTTAATTTGATCAAACGCCATGAGCCGGTCAACCGTAAGTGTCAGTGATGTCTTTAAGCGCTCAAGAAGTTGAAGATGTTCCGCCTGGTAGGTTCCCGGCCCCTTGCTAAAAAAAGAAAGAAAGAAGGTGCCATTTTGTGCTGTCTGCAAGGGCATATTCAGGTTCGATTGCAATCGAAAGGTTTCGGCAATCACTCCTTTCAAAGCATTTTGCCGGCAGGCCATTTCAAATTCATTGCTATTGTAAATAGCCTGTCCGTCATTGGGAACCCGGGCACGTAGCTGCTGGTATTTTTCCAGGGTCAATCCTGTCATCTGCAAAAAATTCTCAGCCCAAATGGTTTGGTACTCGTTGTGGCCAACCCTGAAAAAGGAGCAGGAACGAAAGGTATTAAGGGCCTGTTCTTTTTCAAGTCCCACGATAAAATAGTCAAAAGGAATATAGGGTTGAAACAGCCGGACGACTTTAAGCAATCGCTGCTCCCAGTTACCATCCTCGGAAAGGGCATCGGTCAGCGCAATCTGTAACGCCTGCTCCTGGCGGATACGCACCTCTAAACGATGTGCATGCCGGTAGTGGGCAATCTCTAAAGCAACCAATACGTCTTTTTCGCGGAATGGTTTTACAATAAAGCCATACGGTTTCGTGGTTTTTACTTCTTCCAGAAGGCTTGAATTGATATTGGCCGAAACATACACAAAGGGAATGTCTTCTTCTCCGAGTTGACGGGCCAGGTCAATGCCGGATTGCTGGCCCTTCAAATGAATATCTACCAAAACCAGGTCGGGCCGTTGCTCACGGTTAAATTCTTCTGCCTTCGCCACTGAGTGGGCAATACCAATTACAAGATAGCCTGCCTTTTCGAGGATCATCCTTAGATCATTGGCAACCGCAAATTCATCTTCAACGATAAGGATCGTTTGTTGCTGCAAGACAGTGGACAACGTAGTATTCTTATGCATAGGTGGCAGGAGTATTGATCGGACTAAGTTGTTCTTCATGGAACAGAAGCGATAGGCGCAACCCAGGACTGCTGGTAATGCTAAGTTCTCCACCTAACTGTCCGCTAAAGCCATGCATCAGTGTCATTCCTAGGGAACGGCTCCGGGCAGGATCATAATTTGAGGGAAGGCCCACGCCATCATCCCAGATGGTGAGCTCATAAGTGGCTTTA
>DASVSM010000630.1:0-3702 GCA_036388115.1 Flavisolibacter sp. | reverse complement strand
GCTTTTTTTGTGGGACTGATCATTCCCACGATGATCATTCTTAGCATTGAATTATTAAACGACAAGATCAGATCACGGCAGGATATTGAACACTTGACCGATGCCACCATCTTAGGCGAGGTTGGCCATTCGTTTGACGGGAAGGCCCTCGTGGTGACGCCTAATAACCGCCGGGTGATAGCTGAACAATTCCGGATTTTACGTTCCAACCTTCAATATGTTCTGACGAAGTCTCCGAAACCGGTTATCATGGTCACTTCTTCTTTTAGCGGTGAGGGGAAGTCATTCATTAGTACAAACATTGGCGCGGTAATGGCCCTTGCCAATAAAAAAACAATCATCCTGGAGTTTGATATCCGTAAGCCCAAGATCGTCTCCGGCCTTGATATGCCAAAACACCCCGGACTGACAAATTATATTCTCGGAAAAATAGCTGTTGAAAAATTGCCCGTTGCAGTTGACGGTTATGATAATTTATATGTTCTTCCGTGCGGCCCCATACCGCCAAACCCGGCGGAACTGTTGCTTGATACAAAGCTGGATGAATTGTTTGACTACCTGAAGGCCAACTTCGATGTAGTGATTGTAGATACGGCCCCCGTGGGAATGGTGAGTGATGCCCTTACGCTTAGCAAATATGCCGACTGTACATTATATATTGTCCGGCAGGGACATACGTATAAAAAACAAATCAGCCTTATAGATGACTATTACCGCGAAGGAAAGTTGCCCAGGCTTTCCCTTGTGATCAATGATGTGAAAGTCACTTCTGGCTACGGCAGCTATGGATATGGTGGCAGCTATGGATACGGGTATGGTTCCGGTTATTTTGAAGAGGAGCCGGAACATCAAACTACTTTCAGTAAATGGTTCGGTTGGATGGGTGTAAAAAACGGAACTGCCAAAAAACCTAAAAAGAAAAAAGCATAATGAGGATATTGGTTACCGGTGGAGCTGGTTTTATCGGTTCACACTTAGCAGAGAGCCTGCTTCAAAATTCTTCTGTGGAATTTGTCCGTGTACTGGATAACCTGGCAACAGGTTCTCTGAAGAACATTGAAGCGCTGCAACAGCACCCGAAGTTTGAGTTCATCGAGGGAGATATTCGTAGTTTCGAAACATGCCTGCAAGCCTGCAAGAACATCAGTGCGATCTCTCACCAGGCGGCGCTTGGCTCAGTTCCGCGTTCAATCAATGACCCGCTTACCTCCAATGAAGTGAATGTAACCGGTACGTTGAACATCTTCACTGCTGCAAAGGAAACCGGTATTAAGCGCATTGTTTATGCAGCGTCTTCCTCTACCTACGGGGATCATCCGGGGCTTCCGAAAATAGAAGACAAGATCGGCAATCCCTTATCGCCTTACGCGGTTACCAAGTATGTCAACGAGCTTTATGCCAGGGTATATGCAAATCTCTATAACCTGGAACTGATTGGTCTTCGCTACTTCAACATTTTTGGACCCAAACAAAACCCTGCCGGTCCATACGCTGCAGTAATACCACTTTTTGTGAACGCGGTATTGAACAACGAGCCACCTACGATTAACGGTAACGGAGAGCACAGCCGGGATTTTACGTATGTGGCCAATGCCGTACATGCAAATGAACTGGCCCTGGCCACCCAAAGTAAGGAAGCTGTTAACCAGGTGTACAATATTGCCTGCGGTGAGCAAACCTCATTAAATGACTTGCTGACCGAATTAAAAAGCCTCGCTGGAAGTGACCTCGTTCCATTTTATGGCCCGGAAAGAACAGGCGATGTAAAACACAGCCTTGCTGATATTTCCAAAGCAAAAACGTTACTTCAATACAATCCTTCTCTTAGCATCAAACAAGGGCTGAAACCAACCTTTGAATGGTATCGCAGTCAAAAAAGTTTCGCATACTCATAAATCAAGATATGAAAACAACCAAAACTATTATTATAACTGGCGGTGCCGGTTTTATCGGGTCGCATGTGGTTCGGTTATTTGTCACTAAATATCCCGACTACAAGATCATCAACCTGGATGCTTTAACCTATGCGGGCAACCTGGAAAACCTAAAGGACATTGAAGATTCGTCCAACTACCTTTTTGAAAAGGTGAACCTGTTAGATGCAGGAGAACTCGAAAGAGTATTTACGCAGCACCAACCGGATAGTGTCATTCATTTGGCTGCAGAGTCGCATGTAGACCGGTCTATTCTTTCTCCACTTGATTTTGTGTACACGAATGTAGTAGGAACTGTCAATCTTTTGAATACTGCTAAAAAACATTGGAACAATGATTATGAAGGAAAGCTGTTCTACCATGTTTCTACTGACGAAGTGTATGGCGCCTTGGGTGAAACCGGGCTCTTTACAGAACAAACACCTTACGATCCACACTCACCTTATTCTGCTTCCAAAGCATCTTCCGATCATTTTGTAAGGGCTTACCACGACACCTACGGGCTGCCGGTTGTTGTCACTAATTGCTCTAACAATTACGGGCCTTATCATTTTCCTGAAAAACTGATTCCCCTTTTTATCAATAATGTTATCAACAAAAAACCATTGCCGGTTTATGGCGATGGTTTGTATACCCGTGACTGGCTTTTTGTAAAAGACCATGCGATAGCCATTGATCTTGTTTTCCATAAAGGAAAGATCGGTGATACGTATAATATCGGCGGCTTTAATGAATGGAAGAACATTGACCTGGTGAAACTGCTTTGCAAACTTATGGATGAAAAGTTAGGCAGAGCCACGGGCGAAAGTGAAGAACTGATCGCCTATGTGAAGGATCGTCCCGGCCATGATCGCCGCTATGCGATTGACGCCAGCAAGATCAGCCGCGAATTAGGCTGGAAACCAAGTGTGACCTTTGAAGAAGGTCTGAGCCAGACCATTGACTGGTATTTAGAAAACGAAGAGTGGCTGAAGCATGTAACCTCCGGGGCCTATCAAACCTATTATCAAACCCAATACACAACTGCTCATTCATGAAAGGTATTATCCTTGCGGGGGGCTCCGGCACCCGTCTTTACCCTATCACAAAGGCCATCTCCAAACAACTGATGCCCATCTACGATAAGCCGATGATCTATTATCCTTTGTCGGTGTTAATGATGGCAGGCATCAATGAAATATTGATCATTACCACACCTGAAGACAATCCTTCCTTTAAACGTCTATTGGGCGACGGCAGCCAGGTTGGTTGCCGTTTTAAATATGCCATACAGGAGGTACCTAACGGACTTGCACAGGCATTTGTAATTGGTGAAGCGTTTATTGGTGACGATAAGGTGGCGCTTGTACTTGGTGATAACATTTTTTACGGTTCACGGCTGGGCCGGCAATTGCAGGAACTAAATAATGTAAATGGCGGTTACGTGTTTGCCTACGAAGTGTCGGACCCGGAGCGGTATGGCGTAGTTGAATTTGATGATGATCAGAAAGTGATCTCCATAGAAGAAAAGCCCCTGCAGCCCAAGTCGAACTTTGCTGTACCCGGACTTTATTTTTATGATAACGAGGTGGTAGAAATCGCAAAAAATCTAAAACCTTCTCCAAGAGGTGAGTATGAAATCACCGATGTGAACAAAGAATATTTAAAACGCGAGTTATTGCATGTGGCTGTTCTCGACCGTGGCACAGCCTGGCTGGATACGGGTACCTTTGAGTCGCTCAGCGATGCAAGCGAGTTTGTACGGGTAATTGAAAAGCGGCAAGGAACC
>DASVSM010000629.1:0-2257 GCA_036388115.1 Flavisolibacter sp. | reverse complement strand
CACCGGTATTGGCTTCGGCAATATATTCCAGCAATCGGGCGGGTGGTGTTTTCTTTAATATATAACCATTGGCCCCATTGGAGATTGCCTGAAAAACATTCTGGTTATCATCAAATACGGTTAACATCAGGATCTTCACCTTGGTATTAACGGCCCGGATTCTTTTTAATCCCTCGATGCCATTTACTACCGGCATATCAATGTCCATCAACACAACGTCAGGTTCAAATGCCGAAACTTCGTCTACTACATTCTCACAGTTTTTAAACGCGGCCAATACTTCAAAACCATCAGAACCGCTGATCAGCATCGTAAGCCCTTCACGGAGTTGCGGATTGTCTTCATATAAAAGCACTTTAATCATTAGGAAGTTTTATTGTAACAAATTTAACGCTGCCCTCCGGCACCCACAACCACATATTTGTGTGCATTTAGCCGTAAAACCAGCATTTAAACCACATATCCCGTAAAATCCCATAAAACTAGAACCCACGGCCACCTGTCATCACTTTAAAAACAGGCGGTGCAATCAGCCGGACGATCGCCCCTACAGCAATACAAAAAAGGAGAACAAGCGTTGGCAGAAGCAAATAAGTAAACAGGCGATATAGCTGAAAATTCTGCCAGTGCATAAAAACTAAGTTTGTCAAAAAGGACAACAATGGAATGTGTAAGCCATAAATAAAAAAGGAATAATTGGTAGACCATAAGAACCAGCGCTTCGTCATAAACCAGCGCACCACATCATCCAGACTAAACCATACTGCCAACACACCTGCTACCGTAGCGCAGGCGTAGAGCAACATCAGGGCCCATTGTACAGAATGCGTTAACGTGTCGAATTCAAAGGCAATAAATGTTTTGATAACGCAGATACCGACAAACACCAGCCAGTTTAAAAAATGACTGTACCATTCAGGCTTTCGCTCAATAGGATAAGAACTTTTTTGCAGCCAGATGCCTGCCACGAAAAAGAACATGCCCTGTCCTTCAATCAAAGGAACCTGGAAAAAGCTAAGCCACAACAGCCCGAGAACAATAAATGTAGCGATAGGAAACCGGGTAACACCCCAGCGAAAAACAGGATAGAGCAAATTGTAGACGAACAGGCTCCTGATAAACCAAAGCTGAAAAGAAACAGGCGCTAAAAGCCAACGTTTGACGACACCGCCCCACCCTATTTCTTCGTAGGGACGATTATCGCCTAACTGATCAAGGGCTGCCCTTTGCACCGCTTCTGCCGTTACCGGAAATTGCTGCCAGAAATACGTGATGGCCAGGCCAACAGCACCCCATATGAAGTAAGGGATCATCAACGTTTCAAAGCGCCGCTTAACGCGTTGGCCGTATGGTCTTTTGTCCTGAATGGAGAAGATATAACCTGATATCAGGAATAGCATAGGAATACGAAAACGCAAGAGACCATTGGCGAAAAGATATTCGAAGAAGGTGGTGAAAGTCAGTTCTTCATTCACCAAACTGAAGGGAGCCAGGTAGGTGACCTGCAAATTGTACCCATGCACAAACAAGAGCAAGGCAATGCAAACAAAGGAATAAAATTTAAACTTCTGACTTATAAACCGGTGCATAAGGCCTCCCCAAGCCCCTCCCACAGAGGGGTTTTTTCCAAGCTGCAACACCTGGCTTTATCGTGTGTCATTTTTATTGCCATCTTCATAATATAATGACGAGTCATGTATTGACATTCAGTTGGATTACCTCACCGGTACGGTCAGTTTTACTTCCGCCCCCTCTCCTTCTGTTGAACGTATCCGCAATTTTCCATTCATCCCGTCGGCCCGTTTCTGCATGTTGCCCAAGCCATTTCCGCTATCGGCTTTTGCCACATCAAAACCAATTCCATTGTCTTTTATGGTGAAGGAAAGCTGGCCGCTATGCATCGATACATTCACCCACACTTCCGTTGCCTTCGAATATTTTGCCGCATTGTTTAAGGCTTCTTTAAATATCAAAAAGAAATCGCGGCGGGCTTCCATGTTTAGCTTCACGTCAAATACTTCTTCGTCCACAACAAAATGTAACAGGATATCTTTTGCTTCCAGCACATTGGTGGCAAATTCCCGCATGCGGGCCGTTACACGCTGCATACTGTCGTTGCTTGGCTTGATGCTCCACACAATGTCATCCATCGCTTCCATCATGCGCTGACTGTTATCACTGATCTTACTTATGTAACCGGCTGTTTTCACCGGGTCGCTGTTCATCTTACTCTTTGCCATTGCACTTAAGATGTTGA
>DASVSM010000628.1:0-3105 GCA_036388115.1 Flavisolibacter sp. | reverse complement strand
AAGTAAACGGCTTTCTGTGTGTTAATACACGAAGCTAATAGCAGAGATAACAATGAGGCTAGCACAAATTTCCTGTACATAGGCAATGGTTATGGATTAAAATCTTATTTTAATTGGAATTCAAGTAACAGGAAATCGCTGGGGAAATTCGAAGGATTGGATTATGTGCTAGCATATAGCGAAAACCGTACCTGCTTTTTCCGGAAACCTTTGTTTAAATATTTGGGGTGGTTTGGTTTTTACACTAAAGCAAATGAGTAACGCTACACTCCTTTTAATGAATTAGAGTGTAGATAAATCCACAGTAAAAGTTATCAGTCACTTATACAGTGGTATAACTGATCAGTAAACTTAAAGCAACAACTATACTAGCTGAAACACCTCTATACTATAAATTATCAAGCTGTACTTACGTAGCCATATTACCAAAAGCACATCCACAAAAAATCATACAAAAATGCCCTTTTTATACTATTGCTATTTCTAATAAGGTATTACTAAAAAAAGAATGCCAGCCTCAGCTTCATTCTTTTTGCTTTTCTTTTTCCCACCATATAAACTATAAGAAACAGAAGCGGTGCGCTACTTTTTGCAATTATAACTTTTGGCGCTCTACTATTGTGTCAATCTTTACCGCCTTCATATTCCTTGATTCCTGGATTGATAAGTCACCCACTTTTCTGAGATCAAAAAAAGAAGCTGTGCCGGTGCCTTTCTTAATGTTCAGGTAATCAAAATAAGCATCCTGCACATCATCCAATACAAAAGCGTTCCTTCCTTCCGGCTTTGTATAGTTAAGCTTAACATGGTTCATTTCAATGCCCTTTACATGCCTGAAGTAAAAGCCATAAGCAGGCAGTGCGCCAAACATGCCGGGCTCAGGATAGCCCCTTTCATTCTCTGTTGGCACTTTTTCATTATCAGCTTCCGAACCTCCACCACTATAGTTCACGTAAATATTACTCATGCGAATATCTTCTATGTAATGACCAGGTATTCCACTAATGGTGGTAGCTCCGGAAGAACTGGCATCTGACACAACCACATTGTTGATGCTGATGCGTTTGATGGTGCCCACGGGCGGATTGTTAGGCCCACGTAAGCGACTGCCTAAGCGAATAAAGATGGGACTGTTGGATGCGCGGCGCATAGTAATGTTAGAGATGGCAATATCTTCAATATGCGAACCATCAACGCTTTCAATAGCAATGCCGCGGGAATCATCAAACACGCAATTAGTGATGGTAATGTTTTTGAAATCGCCGTTCGATTCAGTGCCGAGTTTGATGCGGCCTGTTTTGTACGATTTATATTCAGGGGTACTGCGCTTAAACGTAGCATCCAGCATGGTGCCTTCATCAAAATTGCCGGCTAAAAAACAATTGGAGATGGTGATGTTTTCACAGTGCTTAATCTTTCCCAAACCATACGAAGCCTTCAGGCAAATGCCGTCATCCCAAGGTGTGTTCACACTGCAGTTAGTAATTCTCACATTATTGCAGCAATCAATATCAATTCCATCGCGGTTGGTATCAAACTTCACGTTGTCAACGGTCATGTTATCTACACCTGTTGCGAGAACACCAAAGTGCCCACCGTGTAAAATAGAAAAGTCGCGGAGAATAACATTCTTACAATCACGTAGTGCAATGGCTTTGTTGGCAGAACCCGGACCGCCATCCTGGTACCGGCGTTGGCCTTTCGATTCATCAGCAAAACGGTTAAAGCCGGGGTTCAGTCCTTTGCCATAAATAAGTCCCGGTCCCAGGATAGATACGTTCTCCAAACCAATGCCCCAGATAAGGCTGTTCTTCCAGTGACTATGGCCGTAATCCTGGTAATTTGCACCGGCTTCATTTGGTTCGGGCAAATCATATTTAGCAATAGAATCAGAGACGGCTTCAATGGTGGAACCGGCTTCCAGGTATAAGGTGATGTTGCTTTTTAAATGTATGGAAGCAGAGAGATAAACACCAGGGGGAAAATATACAGTTCCCCCACCGGCTGCCGCGGCTGCATCGATGGCTTTGTTGATGGCTTTTGTATCAAGCGCTTTGCCATTGCCTTTTGCCGCATAGTTCTTTACGTTGAATACGGTTTTGCTTACTGCTGTTTGCGCCACTGCATTAAACATTACAAAAAGCATCAGAAGGAAAAGGGAAAATTTTTTTGACAAGCAGCTGTATTTGTTTGAAGAAGAAGCGTAGTTAAATACCATTATATTGGGTTAGTTATGTGTTTCTGCAAAAATGTTCGTGGTGCTGAGAAATTAAGTTATCGAAACAAAGTATTCCCGTTCCAGCCTTTACCTGTGACGAATGAAATTATACATTCTTCAAACACTGATCATCCTGTCTCTGGCAATTATCTGCCATTGTTCTTTTATCTTATTCATTTCAATAACGGTTGCTGAATCATACAAAGCACAAGTGGGACAAACATGAAACGGAACACCATACAGCACATCGCCTGCCTTTCTCATATAATCCGGCGGAAGTTCCACCACCAGGTGCTCTTCGCTTTGGCTGATAAGTTTTGCCTCCGGTTCATTTAAAAAGAAGACGCGGCGTTCCAATGCATTCTCTGCTGCAATGGATTTATGGCCAAGATCGAGGCAAACAGTGGTTTCATTCAGCACCGAAACAACACGGGTTATCACCAATGCAGCAGGCAGAAAACCCAAGTCAGGAAATAAATCGCCATAGCTTTTATCCCAATAAACAAAAGTGCCGGGACTGCATTCAACATCCTTTCTATTTGCATGAATAGGAAAAGAAGGAGAACCACCAATAACCATCACCGGGTTCATAAGCCCGGCTGCCATAAGCTCATTCTTAACCTGCTCTGTTCTTTCAAAAACCTTATCAGCCCTTTGTTTTCTTACCTGAAGATCACTATCATTTATGTGACCGTCATAAGCATGAATGCCAACAATATTTAAACCTTCTAATGCCCCGCAACTTTTATAAAGCTCCAGCGCATTTTGGGGAAGAATACCGGTTCTGTTCATGCCAACATTGAGATCAATAAAAACAGCAGTGGCGATGTTATTGGCCTGTGCTTCTACGGCCATGAACCTTGCGGATTCGATATTATCAATGAGAC
>DASVSM010000627.1:0-4085 GCA_036388115.1 Flavisolibacter sp. | reverse complement strand
TAAAATCTTTGTTTCCGGTAGCCCCGCAAGTTGTTCCGGCAGCTTTTCAATGGTGAAAGCAGCACTTGAATAAGTTTTGGTTTTGAACGCATTCTCGCCGTGTATGTCCATCAGTTTTGCAAGAAGAGAGAATTGGTCTGCAATAGCATAATTGTCCATTCCCCCCGTCTTCTGCCCACCGGCGGAGAGACCTAAGTCGATGTTGTTATTTTCTTCTGTCATTGCTTTAATTCAGTCTCAAAATTAAGGTTTGCCGGATGGTGTTGTTGTGAATGTCATAACTGAGAGGCAAGAGTTGCTTTATAGAAAAGAAAAGCTGGCTACACAATAGCCAGCTTTTCTTTTACAACAATTGAAAGAAGTAGAATCTCTATTGCCTGCGTCTCTCTTTTAGGAAGACAAGGGAATAAAAAAAGTCCCGGTAAACCGGGACTTGTATAAATTTCGAAAGCTGTAAGATTATCTTCCGCCTTTAGAAGAAGCACCTTTCTTAGAAGCTCCTTTAGAAGAAGCACCTTTTTTGGAAGCTCCCTTAGAGGATGCACCTTTGGAAGAAGTCTTGCTGGCTCCTTTAGAAGAAGCGCCTTTTTTGGAAGCTCCTTTTGAAGAAGTTTTAGAAGCACCTTTAGAAGAAGCGCCTTTTTTGGAAGCACCACCTTTAGAAGATGCACCTTTCTTAGAGGCGCCTTTCGAAGAACTTTTTGAAGCTCCTTTAGAGGATGCACCTTTTTTGGATGCACCTTTTGAAGAACTTTTTGAAGCTCCCTTAGAAGAGCTTTTGCCTGCAGCTTTTTTTGCTGTTGCCATGTTGTTTGAATTTTAATGGTTAGTAAAAAGTAACGACAGTAAAACTATAAACAAAAATTTAACCGTCAAAGTTTTTTACACAACCATCATACCAAACCTATGCAGTTGCTTCAACAGGGTTGATGGAAACAAACGTTCTGTCTTGTCTTCCCTTGCGGAATTCAACAACACCATCTGTTGTTGCAAACAACGTAAAGTCTTTACCAACGCTTACATTCTTTCCAGGATGAAATTGAGTGCCGCGCTGACGAACGATAATGTTGCCGGCAATGACAGCTTGACCACCAAAAATTTTCACACCCAAACGTTTGCTGTTTGAGTCGCGGCCGTTCTTTACGGAACCTTCACCTTTTTTATGTGCCATGATTGAAGAAGTTTAAAAGTTCAATGTTTTTGTGTTTGATGCAGATACTTACAAATCATTAAGCGATATCGCTGATTCTGATTTTGGTATACTGCGTACGGTGTCCTTTTTTCTTACGGAAACCTTTGCGGCGCTTTTGCTTATAAGCAATGACTTTGTCGCCTTGAACATGGTCAAGGATTTCTGCCTGGATTTTTACACCACTGTTGCTGAATGTCAGGTTGCCATTTGCATCAGCCATAATCACGTCAGAAAACTCTACTTTGGAGCCGGTGTCACCACCAATTTTGGGAACATACAAAGTCTGGTCTTTTTCAACCTTGAATTGCTTGCCGGCTATTTTTACGATTGCGAACATAACGGTTCAAAAATTAGGTGGGCGAAAGTAAGGGTAAAAGTTGATCTGACAAAGATTTTATGCGGCCGTTGCGTTAAATTAGGAAGCTCTTAACCTCAACGCCGTATCTTCGTGCGCCTTTCGCCTTGCCATGAAGATAAAATCATTTTTAGCAAAGCCTTTTGCTTCTTATATCTACAAGCAGATCCGAAGAGGTAGTACCACGGCACTGCCCGACCAGGATGCTGTTCTAAAGGACCTGCTAAGGACCGGGAAAACAACGGAGTTTGGAAAGGAACACAAACTAGGAGAGGTAAATGGTTATGACGCCTTTAAGTCCGCGGTTCCTATCCGCGATTATGAAGGTTTCAAACCCTATATCGAGCGGATTAAAGATGGCAAGCATAATATTCTTTGGAAGGGCAAGCCGATCTACCTGGCCAAGACTTCCGGTACAACCAGCGGCGTAAAATATATCCCGATCACAAAAGATTCCATTTCAAATCACATTAATACAGCCCGCAATGCATTGTTAAGCTACATGGCTGAAACAGGCAACACCGCATTTGCCGACGGCAAGATGATCTTTCTTTCGGGTTCGCCGGAACTGGAAAGAATTGCCGGCATTCCAACGGGCCGTTTGAGTGGCATCGTTAACCACCATATCCCGCAATATTTACGAAGGAACCAGCTTCCATCTTATGAAACGAATTGTATGGAAGACTGGGAAACCAAACTTGATGCAATTGTTGCGGAAACTATCAACAAAGACATGACGTTGATCAGCGGCATTCCACCCTGGGTGCAAATGTATTTTGACCGATTGCAGGAGAAAAGCGGGAAAAAGCTTGGAGAGCTGTTTCCGAATTTTTCTGTGTTGGTTCACGGTGGGGTAGCTTTTGAACCATACAAAGCAAAGTTGTTTCAAAGCATTGGAAAGAGCCTGGCTACAATAGAAACATTTCCTGCATCAGAAGGATTTTTTGCTTTCCAGGACTCCCAAAAAGAAGAAGGACTTCTATTAAATACTGCCAGCGGAATCTTTTTTGAATTTGTACCGGCAGCAGAAATTTTTAATCAAAACCCCACCCGCCTTTCTTTACATGATGTTAAAGTAGGAGAAAATTATGCGTTGATTGTTAGTAGCAATGCGGGCCTTTGGGGCTATAATATTGGCGATACGATAAAGTTTGTCAGCACAAATCCATACCGTGTGGTAGTGACAGGCCGCATCAAGCATTTTATTTCTGCCTTCGGTGAGCATGTGATTGCAGAAGAAGTGGAATGGAGTTTGCTGAAAGCGGCGCAGGAAGAAAATTTAAGAATTACCGAGTTTACAGTTGCGCCGTTTATTCAGCAAGGGGAGGGAAAGAGCTATCACGAATGGTTTGTTGAATTTGAAAGCGAACCATCCAATATGGAATCTTTTGCTTTAAGAGTAGACAATAATCTCCGTCAGAAGAATATCTATTATGATGATCTGATCCGCGGTAATATTTTACAACCTTTGAGAATTACAACAGTAAAAAGAGGCGGCTTTGTAGAGTATATGAAGTCCATTGGCAAGTTAGGCGGACAAAATAAGGTGCCAAGATTGGGCAATGACCGAAAGCTAGCTGATGAATTAAAACGATGGGTGAAGATGCCTTCTGCTGTTTAAACTGTTACCCTCCATTAAACCAATTTGACTATTTGACCACCTGAACCCAACATGAATACAACAATTAAACGCATTGCAATATTTGGCTCTACCGGCTCCGTCGGAACCCAGGCCCTGGAGGTTATTGAAGCTAATCCGGATAAGTTTTCGGTTGATGTACTTACCTGCAACGGCAATGCGGACCTGTTGATCCAACAAGCAATTAAGTTCCAGCCAAACATTGTTGTTATTACCGACGAAACAAAATATACCAAAGTAAAAGAGGCGTTAGCAAAGACTGACGTGAAAGTATTTGCCGGAGAAAAAGCATTGGAAGAAGTGGCGTCAATGGATGTTTACGACCTGATGCTGGCCGCTATTGTGGGCTATGCCGGCCTGAAGCCAACACTGAATGCGGTAAAAGCAAAGAAAGCAGTTGCCCTGGCAAACAAAGAAACACTTGTAGTAGCTGGGGACATTGTGATGCAAACAGCCTACGAGAACCGTGTTCCGATTATTCCCGTCGACTCGGAACATTCCGCCATTTTCCAGTGCCTGGTGGGGGAGGTAAGAAACCCGATTGAGAAAGTTATCCTCACAGCATCCGGCGGTCCCTTTCTGGGAAAGAAGCCTAACTACCTGGTGAATGTAAAACGTGACCATGCGCTTCAGCATCCTAATTGGAGCATGGGAGCCAAGATCAGCATCGACTCTGCTACGTTGATGAATAAAGGACTGGAGATGATTGAAGCAAAATGGCTGTTCAATCTCAAAGCCGAACAGATTGAAGTGTTGGTTCATCCGCAAAGCATCATACACTCGATGGTGCAATTTGAAGACGGCAGCGTAAAGGCACAAATGGGTTTACCGGATATGAAGCTGCCCATCCAATATGCGATGAGTTTTCCAAAACGCATCATCAATGATTTTCCACGAAT
>DASVSM010000626.1:0-3650 GCA_036388115.1 Flavisolibacter sp. | reverse complement strand
CCTTCACCACATCAAACCACCGCCTGTGCCACCGGGAATTATTGGTAAGCCAGTTACGTACGTCCGATGTATCTGCTTTGAAATGATACAGGTCTTCGTATTGTGGGCTAATACCATCGTAGGACACACCGGCTAACTCTCCTGTTTTATCGGCGCCGCGGCTTGTTTGGAACCAGTTAAAGCTGGCGGCCAGGTGTTCCGAAACGCCAAAGCGAAGCCCTTCTTTTTTGGCTGCCTTTTGCCACAGACCCACCACATCTTTTTTAGGGCCCATGTTAACCGAATTCCATTTATGAATTTTCGAGTTCCATAAATAAAAATTGTCGTGGTGCGATGCCATGCTTACAAAGTATTTACCGCCTGCTTTTTTAAACAGCTTCATAAGCTGTTCGGGATCCCAGCGCTCTGCTTTCCACAACGGAAGAAGATCCTTATAACCAAATTTCGACGGATGGCCGTAATTGGCTACATGATGCTGGTTTTGCTTGTGTCCCTGTATGTACATATTTTTTGCATACCAGTCACCCTGGCGGGGGACTGCCTGCGGTCCCCAGTGCGACCAGTAGCCCAGTTTGGCATCGCGGAACCATTCAGGGTATTGGTAGGTTTTCAATGATTCGTCAGTGGGTTTGAACGGGCCTTCTGTTATTGTCAGACCGGCTTGTTGTGCATTCGCCTGCACCAGAGCCGATAAACCAAGGAGGCCGGTAAATAATGCTTTTTTCATATACTGCGTGATTAAATTTAATTGGATGACGTTGTGTTGTTATACTCTTGTAAGGACTAATTCGTTTTTGTGAACCTTCCAATGAACCCGCCTTCAGGATTCAGGTTGATGGTGATGTTCGATTTTGCATTCACCGTTGAAGCCTCAAACTGCGCAGCGGCCTGCTTTTCCCTGTCATCTTTCATGATGGACAACGCATAATTGCCGGCCTTTAAAAAAGAAAAATCTACCGTAATTGCCTTCGGTTCATGCACGCCGTTCATAGCCGCTAAAAACCAAACATTGCCTTTGCGGCGTGCATATAACACCAGCTCACCAATCTTGCTTTGCGGCAGTACAATGGTTTCATCCCAAACCGGCGGAATGCTTTGTATCATCTCCTTTGCAGGATGGTCTAAAATGCTTTGCGGGTCAGCGCCGTAACACAAAAGCGGCGAGGTAAAAACAACGGCGCTTGCTACATGGTGAGACCAACTAACTTCGCCGGCCCGGTCGCCAAAATGAATAGGTGTATAATCTGCATGACCGGCCAGGTAACGGGTGAATGGAAGCACCGTATTTGATTGTGCCCAAGGCGGCCGGTTTTCCATTCCGCGAATCGCCTCTCTCGTCATTTCATTGGGAAAGCTTCTTGTTTCACCGGTTGGTTTGTTGGCGCCGTGAAAATTTATCATCAACTGGTACTGCGCTGCATCCCGTAAAGCCGCCTGGTAAAAATTGATGATCTCCTGGTTCTCCGAATCAAAGAAATCAATCTTTAAACCAACCACACCAATCTCTTTGCATTTTTGAAAGAACAGCTTTCGCGCCGATTCTTCAAATATGCCGGGAATACCTGCCCTATTTGGGTACGCTTTCCATACCCAAATCTTCACCCCTTTTGAAGCTGAGTAATCCACCAGTTCTTTCATCATGTCCCAGTGGTCGCGACCATTAACGCTGTCCTTCCATCGGCCCCAGCCTTCATCTACCAGGTTGTATTCAAAGCCTAATTGCGAAGCGAGGTCGGAAAAGCGTTTCATGTTCTCCAACGTAACACTTCTTGTTTTTGCCAACCAGGACCATACGCTTCTTCCCGGCTTTATCCAATCGGTAGCATAACCTTTTGGAAAAAGCTTTTTGTCGTAAGTGGGTGACACATTTGCAATGATATCACAGTTGACGAGTGTATTTAAGTCCTTACCGATTTGAATGATGCGCCACGGTGTTTCTATCACGCCATACTTTCTTGTAACACCGGAAAGATTTGCTTGCAGTTGGCGATTGCCTAATGATTTCAAAGACATGCCGCCGAAGTCAGTTAAGCCGCCTTCCGTAATAGCGGCATAGCCTGCGGTGTTTGGAAGTTCGATGGTTATAGGTGGCCCTATTAACTCACCTGCTTTAATCGTGTCTATTAATTTTTTTGTATAGCGGCCTTCGTAGTATTTTATGTTGTTCTGACTCCAAAGAATAGTAGATGCGGGAAGTATAAATGTTGTATGCTCTTCATTTATAATCGCTGAATCTTTTCTATCAATAATATAGCGGAAGGCAACACCATCATTAAACACTCGTGCCTCAATGGTAAAGGGGTGATAACGAGAAGTAAAATTCGCTTTCATTCCATTGTAACGATTCACTGCCCGGTTGTGTACTCCCCGAAAAGGATATGTTTCGTTTTCTTTATAAAAAGATGTTGTGCCTCTTTCTGCAGCCTTTCCCAACGGAAATTCGTTAACGACAATGCCTAATGGTGACAGCTCAATGACTGGCATTCCATTAAAGCGAATAGCATAACTCAACTGTCCGTTCTGTGTAAACGTGTGCAAAGAGAACTCAATTTTTTTATCAGGACTTGTGAGTGTTTGTGAGAAAGAGAAGAATGGTAAGAAGAACAGCGCAGATAGGATTGACAACTGTCTAAAGGCGAAGATTTTTTGGAACACTAAGGACACAAAGGAGGCACGAAGAACACAAAGAAAGTCGTTGTGCACGTTGTGGTTCTTTGTGTTCCTAAAAAAAGTTACGAAAGAGTTGAAGCCAACACAATCAACAATTACATTCTCACCTTTACTTATACCTGAATTTTTAAAATGAAACATCCGCTGCATTTTTAATTGACTTGGCCTTAATGCCCTTGCTTTCTTCTATTGAAAAATCTTCTACGTTCTTCAAAACAAAATTCTTTACGCCGCTTACTGCCTGCGCCTTAACTCGTGTCAGCAGAATTCCTTTCACGTCATTCATCACAAAAGCCGGACGAACTTCAGCACCCATAAAACTCACCTCTACATTATTTAACTGAATGTCTTTTGCATGGCGAAGGAAAAAACCATAAGCCGGCATAATACCCATTTTGGCAGGCTCGGGATAGGACTTTTCATGCTCGGGAACAACAGCCGGTATTTTGCTTTGGGCAGAATCCATGGGCCGATAATAAATTCGAATATCATTTAGCTTCACATCTTCAATATCGCTCCCCAGAACGCCGCTGATGATGGACGCGAAATGCGAATCGGCATTATATGCACGGATGTTGCTGATAGTAACTCTGCGCAGCTTTCCTACCGGCGTTCCTTCAGGACCGCGCATCCGCGCACCCAGACGAAGAAAAAGCGGCGAGTTGGTCACATCACGCATGGTGATGTTGGTGATGGTCACGTCTTCGAGCAAGCCCCCATCAACAGTTTCCAACGCAAGACCACGGCAAAACTCAAACACACAATTGGAGATGGTGATGTTTTTAAAACCACCGTTTGACTCGGTGCCGAATTTGATTCTTCCGGTCGGACCTTCGTGGTCGGGAACACGGTTCCATTCTTTGCGACCGTAAGTGCCATTATGAAATGTTCCCAGGTCATAACCACTTACCTGGCAGTTGGTGATGGTAACATTCTGCGTTGGCTTTGCATAGCCAAGCGCAAAGGAGCTTTTTAAACAA
>DASVSM010000625.1:0-2231 GCA_036388115.1 Flavisolibacter sp. | reverse complement strand
TAGTTTAAAACAGGCTTCGTTCCCGGCCTGTTTGGATTCATGTACCAGATGCCGTCAATCTCCCTTACGATCGTTTCAATCTGCCGGTCGGTTGCATCGTTCTGCCAGTCGAATGGTTGTTTTAAACTGGAGCCAACAAAGAAAGCAACCGTCTGATAAACACGGGCCTGTAAGCCTCCGCGGTATTCTTTAATGATCTCGTAGCAGTTATTGCCGGTTTGACGGTTGATTAGCTTCATCAATACTTTTCCCTGGTAAACGGAAAGATTGGAAAGTGGTTCGGTAAATTGTTTCTTGAGTTCCTTTTCCCTTGTTTTAATGTATTTTTTTCTGTCACCCTTGTTCTCTACTGTCAGCAAATGTGCGTTCACATCGTTTATCACCGCGCCTGCCTGTCTTGCATAAGGATAGGTAACGAAGACGGCATTTCGCAGGCGGTTGTAAGCCTGCATCTGCTTCACCATTTCTTTGTAGGGTAACTTGGAAATTACTACCTCCTCCATTTCGCTGTACGGATAGCTGATACCGTCTATAATGATGGCCTGAACAACGATGGTATCGTTAGGTCCCCATTTGCCGTGGTTGTTGACTACGTCTTGTGCCAACAAAAGTGAGGCTGTGAAAAAGGAGAAGCAGGCAGATAAAATAAGACGGCGCATACTTAAAAATAATAAACGAGTGTATAGTTACAAAAAGACAATCATTTATTAACAAAAGCTGTTTCCCGGTAGTAAAGATTAGACCTCAACACTCTTTTCTTCAGGCCGCAATACCTTTAGCCTTTGCCTGCTGATCTTTGATTGCTGGCGCCGGTAGATCATGCTGATGAGGAACCCGATCACCGTAAGAATGGTACCACCCCAAACAAGGTTAATAAAGGGAAATTTATAAGCTTTTAGCGTCACGTACTGCATGATGGAATCTGATTCCTTCAAACCTAATTCAACCTGCTGACCTTCTACTTTGTTGAGCTGAAGCACCAGGCTTTCTGCCGCTAGCGTATCTGTTTGTGCAAAGGATTGGCCTCCCTTGTTGATAAGAATCGGTTTGCTCTCGTACCGGCTGCCTGTTTTTGCAAATACATCCAGGCTTACAACCGATGCACTGTCATTGGCGCCTAGTTCCACACCCGGTATGTTTTTGAAAGACTGCACATTCTTCACAAGGGCAAATCCCCGCGAATACCATACGGTATCTCCAACCTTCACGGAGATTGCTTTAAACGATGATGTATCCTTGTTCTTAGCCGGGTCTGGAAGGGATGTGATGTACGTGAAAATATCGTAGTTCCAGTAATGCTTGGCGTCGGGGTTCGCCATCAGGCCTTGCTGGTTTTTATAATTTACAAAGGCATTCGGCGTCAGGGTAAAATTCTCCTTTCCGTCCTTTCGTTCAAATTTTAAATGATAATACCATAATGGCTTCTCAGGATTAACAGAATCTTTTGCATAGGTCACCCAGAACCTTCCCATGTCGGTTTTCATGTTCTTGATAAGGGTAAGGTTCTCACCGGATTTTTCCTTGCTGTCTTTACCAAAATCCATGAAAATACCGGAGGTGTTCCAGGAAAGTATCTCTTTCTTGGAGGATGAAATCAGGATCCCTACCAGCAACATCGCAAAACCGACATGCGATACAGCGCCGCCAGCCCTCCTGAGGTTTGTTCTTAAACCTGTGACGATATAGCTGGCATTTGCTACCAGTGAAAATACGGCTGCAACAACAGCAATCCAGATGGCTACCATGAAGCCCGCTGTCTTTTCCTCGTAGTTGACTTTACCAAAATAGACGACCAAAACGCCGGCTAGTATTCCAGCTAATGTTGGAATGATAAGTTTTTTCAGGAAAGGCTTACCAGTGGCTTTGTATTTCAGGTACATACCGAAGCCGGTTGCCACTCCCAGTATAATGGCAACGAACACCTGGATCTGGTTATAGGAATAAGCTGAATCCTCGCCCATCGCCAATGGTGTGAATGCTTTTTCATTGTCGATAAATAAAGCAATTACCTTATTGAAAACCGGTATCGACGTCATGGCGATGATCAACACGGCGGAAAGAAATAACACCAATGAGCCAATGAACATCCAGAATTCTCTTGAAGAAGCCTCTTCTTCCTTTGCAATAAACGGAATGCTTTTATAGCGTTGAAAAAACAGTCCCAGCGCAGGCACAGCCAGCAGCAACAGAAAAATCCGCAGGTGCCATTTGGTAATTCCCTCGCCGGTAAA
>DASVSM010000624.1:0-3290 GCA_036388115.1 Flavisolibacter sp. | reverse complement strand
CGGCGAAGGTTGAAGAAAGTCCGTTGAAAAATCGGAGGGATAATTGGCAGTAAGCGATAGGCAACAGTCGAATTCATTCTGTTTGACTCGTGCTTGTTAATTGAAAACAGCTTTACCAATTGTCAACAGACAATTGGTAATTGAGCTTGCTACAGCAGATTGAGTCGTTTGTTCAGGTTAGCTTTGTGTGTGTCTGCTACCGGAATTGTGGTTTTTCCAATGGCGATGGTGCCTTCCTGTATAAAGTCAATCTTATTGATGGCAACAATATAACTGCGGTGAACACGGAGGAATTTAGTAGCGGGCAGTTTTTCTTCTATGGATTTGAGCGTGGCATGCACCACATGAAATTTTGGTGATGTATGCACCTTCACATAGTCGCCCATTGCTTCTAAAAATAAAATGTCTTCAATAGAGATACGTTTGAGCATGCCGTTGTCTTTTACAAATACAAAACCCTGCTCTTCCACCTTTACTTCCTGCTTGTTGCTGTCGAGAGTTTCCTGTGCTTTCTCCACAGCCTGTACCAGGCGTCCCTGGCTGATGGGTTTTACAAGGTAATCCACCACATTCAACTCAAATGCTTCCACCGCATAATCTGTTTTTGCCGTGGTGAAGATGATGAGTGGTTTTTTATTACCAAGTTTTTTAATGAGGTCAATGCCGCTCATTTCCGGCATCTCAATATCTAGGAAAAGAAGATCGATTCCGTTAGCGGATAATTGATTATAAGCTTCCATGGCATTGCTGCATTCAGCCACCAACTCCAGGTTCTGTACCTGGCTCACCAATTGTTTCAGGGCCATACGAGCCATCTTGTTGTCATCTACAAGTATACATTTCATAGCTAAGGGGTTATAACAAATATAAGATGATGAGTTTTAACAAAGTACAGGCCAGGGATTTTTTTGTGGACCAGAAGCTATAGC
Source organism: Flavisolibacter sp. (assembly GCA_036388115.1). Classification (GTDB taxonomy): domain Bacteria; phylum Bacteroidota; class Bacteroidia; order Chitinophagales; family Chitinophagaceae; genus Flavisolibacter. Next base: position 2,361 of record DASVSM010000624.1, on the reverse strand, counting down.
TACTATTTAACTTCCGTTGCGTCGCACAGCGTGTACGCTTTGTAATGCTATTGGGCAGGTGCACTTAAATGCGGTTCTTGCTTTGTTTTTCTTCTGCGTAAACCCAACCCAAGTTTTACAGCAAAGTCATTCGCTAACCTTGCCCTCCAGGGAGGGAATGGTCGTTTTAAAGCAATCCATAAATTACAAGTGCATCATTTTGAAAGGATATTTATAGTACGGCCATCAACCTAAGATCACATCCCCTCCTTGAAGAGGTGACCTGAGATAAGGTTGCAGTTTAGTTAACCGGTGGGTTTACGCCAAGGAGGACAAAGAACACCAAAAACCACAACGAACACGAAGCTGTCAGGCCGCTCAAAGCAGCCTGACAGCTAAACAAAGCGTCGTGCCCTTTGTGTTTTCTTCGTGTTCTTCGTGCTCCAAAAAATTCAATCAACTTCTACATATAAGGGTCATCAGGATAGATCTGCAAGTAAACCTTCATGGAAATTCAAATCCGACCACAAAAAAAGCCCAACCTCTTAAGATGGGCTTTCCACTTAGATGACCTTTTATGGATTTACCGGCTTGATAACAGGCAGTGCTTTTTCCCTGACAAGTGCATTAAAGGCCGGGATGTCTTTTTCTTTGATGGCCTTCAACTTGTTCAATTGTGCATCAATTTGTGTTGCCAGATCAGCATATACATCTCTGGCTTGCTTGCTGGGTGCATTGTTGCCGCTGTTGGCTACATCAAACACCCCACTTAATTTATCATTCAAACGGATGGGATAGTTCAGCACATCCTGTCCGCTCTTGGCTTTTGTCTGGTAAAGTGTTTCTTCAATAGCCGTCAGGTCTTTGTTGATGGAATCAGCAGCAGATTTGATTTCTTTCGGGGCATCCTTGCCTTGCCTGCCCACAAAATCATTGATCTGGCTTCGCAGCGAACGAATGTCTTTAATGGCCTTTTGTGTTTCATTGAATTTGTCCTGCACCGTTTTCAGAAAAGCAAACTGTTGATCGTATTCTCCCTGCGTGAGTTTGTAATTCGGGTCCGCTTTCACCGCAAAAGGCACTTCAGCCGAGTCTTTCCCAACTTTCACTTTTGCAAAATAACTTCCCGGCGCAGCCACAATGCCGCTTGGTACGCCGTTCCATAAAATCATTCCTTCAATTCGCTCCGCTTCAGGATAGCGGAGGTTCCAGACAGCCTGGTTCACGCCTTTGGTGATCTCTATTTTATTGGCTGGTTCTTTCGCATCGGTTGAAAATGTTCTCACCTCCTTGTGATCTTTATCAAGGATTGTAATGCTTGCTTTGGTAGAATCAGTCACATCTTTTACGTAGTAGTTCAACAAATAGCCGATGGGTGCATTAGTACCACCGTTGCGTTGGGTACCAAACGAAACACCGCCCTGCATGCGATGGGCGGCCTCTGTCGTAAACACATGTAAAGGTTTATCCACGATGCCGTTGTTTGCCTGTTGCACCAAACTCAGGTCATCCAGTACATAAAATGATCTTCCCTGCGTGGCAACGATCAGGTCGTTTTCTTTTATTGTAAGATCTGTTATGGGAACCATGGGGAGATTCAGTTGAAAGGATTTCCAGGAGGCGCCATCGTTGTAGGAAACATACATACCGTATTCGGTACCGGCATACAACAAGCCCTGCCGTTTTTTATCAGCACGGGTAACACGGGTGAACGAAGTTTTTGGAATGCCGGCCGTGATCAGTTGCCATGTTTTGCCATAATCTTCGGTTTTATAGATGTAAGGTGCAAAGTCATCGCTCTTATAACGTGTGCCGGTAAAATATGCTGCGCCTTTTTTGAAGGGGTCGGCATCAATGCTGTTCCACATGATCCATTTTGGTGCATCCTTCGGTGTCACGTTGTTCCAGTTCTTTCCACCGTCCCTGCTAACATGAATCAAGCCGTCATCGCTGCCTGTCCACAGGAGGTCTTTTTCATAAGGTGATTCAGCGGCCGTAAAAATGGTAGAATAATATTCAACCGATGTATTGTCCTTTGTAATTGGTCCACCACTTGAAACCTGTTTGGTCTTGTCGTTTGTGGTAAGGTCCGGTGACACCTGTTCCCAGGTTTGCCCTTCGTTTTCAGTAGCAAATAATACATTGCCCGCCGCATACAAGCGCTTTGGATTGTGAGGTGAAAAGAAGATAGGGAAGTTCCACTGGAAACGGTATTTCAATACATCTGCACCGGCGCCCATCGGGTTATCCGGCCAGGGGGAAACAGCCCTGTTCTCACCGGTCTTATGATCGAGCCTTGACAAATAACCACCGTAGTTTCCGCCGTACACAATATCGGGGTTCAGTGGGTCGGCCACCACATAACCACTTTCACTTCCGGCC
>DASVSM010000623.1:0-3363 GCA_036388115.1 Flavisolibacter sp. | reverse complement strand
GCTGGCTTAACCGGTATACCTGGTCGTACTGGTTGATATTGCGATAGACGGTCTGGTTGTTATTATCAAACCTGTTTTGATTGTATTGAAAAACAAAATTCACCAGGTGCGATTTTGTTATTTCGTAATCAATGTTTGCACGGAGGTTGGGGCGCAGGCTCTGGTTTCCATACCCATTATTCGTCCGGAAAAAGTTGCTGGAATCTTTGTAGGTATTTTGCCTGACGGAGTATCCTTCGCCTTTAAATTCATTGGCCGTTAATCCGGCATTGATGTTGATGGCCAATCCATTTTTACGATAATTAAAGTTGCCATTCCCTCCCACCTCACCTCTGGAACCGGCAAAGATGCTCAACCGGCCGTTTATGCCAACCGTTCCCTTCCTGGTAGTGATGTTGATCACACCACCCTGTTCAGCCGCATATTGTGGCGGCGGGTTGGTCATGACCTCAATTTTTTCAATAGCGCTTCCCGGAAGCGATTCCAGCAGGTCCTGCAGCTGCTGCAAGTTTAATTCTACGGGTTTATCGTCAATCAAAATTTTAGGCTCTTTGCCGCGTACCAATACCTTTCCATCAGGGTCTTTGGTCACCAGCGGTACCTGGGTCAACAGATCGCTTGCACTGCTTCCCTGGCTCAGGGCAGATTCGCCGGCATTGAACGTAATGTTTCCGTCTTTGCTTTGAATAAGCGGCTTCTCTGCATAAATAATGATTTCGTCAAGATCGTTTTGTTGCTTCGCTTTTAATACAATCTCATTCAGGTTAAAATCAGAACGATCTGCCCGGAAATGCAAACTGTCGATGGTCATTGGCTGCAGGCTAACGTAAGAAAGACGGAGGCGGTAATAGCCGTAAGGAATATGATGAAGCGTAAAGAAACCGGTTTTATCGGATGAAGTAGAAATTTTGCCGGCACTGTCTGTAAAAGGAATTAATTGAACGGTTGAACCCTCCAGGGCCTTGCCCTTTTCGTCAACAACCGTTCCGGCAAGGGTTCCCTGCTGGCCAGCCAGACTTGTATACAGTAACACAAAAAACAGCAGCCACCGTATCCTCATCGCCCAAAGTTATTTTTTCTTTTCCATCAACACAGCACGGGAGTAAGCAAGGCCGTTAATGAAGGTTAAAGAAAGTCAGGCAGCTACTTCTAATTCCGAAGGGGAACGGTATTTCCTTCTTCTTCTTTTCGGTGGATTTTTTGTAAACGGAAGCACCAACGACGAGATCAGTGCCAGGAAGAACCCTGGTCCCAGATCTAACAAAAAGGTGGATAACGAGAGGCTGCCGGTACCGCTGTTCAGACCGATAAACAGAAGGCTGATAAAAGTGATGATGCAAATGAAGGGAATCGCCTTAAATGTTTTTCTGACCCTCGCCTTTAGCCAGGAAGCCAATAGAATTCCGAGTGACGATAACGGTACAAACAACAGTGGCAGAACAACGAGCAGCACATCGGTAGAAATAATTTCAGTGTTGGTCTCCGACTCGGAAAAGGCAAGCGGGATAAAACGTAAAGCGCTGATGCCATGATAGGAAGGGATGAAAAAGGCGGCGATGATAAGGCTGCATAAAATAAGCCTCGCTTTTAAAAGCGTTTCCATAAGCGGGTTAATTTTCAGAAAAGTAATGCTTCATAAAGAAATCTGCAAAGGCTTTGATAAAAACAATTGCTGCTTTGCTGTCATCCTGTCACTTACAGGGCTATTCTTTATCTTTGGCGCTGAACCATTATGGAAGAACTATTACTGAACAAGAAACACGACGAGGCAAGGCAGGGGGAAGCGTATGCCCCTTTTGCCGGCGATATAAACCACTACAGCCGCCGTTTTTATATTGAGAGCTATGGTTGCCAGATGAATTTCAGCGACAGCGAAATAGTAGCGGCCATTTTATCGGAAGAAGGTTTTGGTGCCACCAGGAACGTTGAAGAAGCGGACCTGATTTTATTGAATACCTGCTCCATTCGTGAAAAAGCCGAACAAACTGTTCGCAAACGGTTGACGGAATTCAGAAAATTAAAACAGGCAAAACCTGCCGTTTTAGTGGGCGTGCTGGGATGTATGGCCGAACGCTTAAAATCGAAGTTCCTGGAAGAAGAGAAGCTGGTCGACATGGTGGTGGGTCCGGATGCTTACCGCACCCTGCCTAACCTGATTACCGAAGCAGAAGGAGGACAAAAAGGAGTCAATGTTCTATTAAGCCGCGATGAAACTTATGCCGATATCTCGCCGGTTCGTTTAGCCAGCAATGGCATCACAGCTTTTGTCAGCATCATGCGGGGTTGTAATAACATGTGTTCGTTCTGTGTAGTGCCTTTTACCAGGGGCCGGGAAAGAAGCCGTGATGCTGCCAGCATTCTCCGCGAATGCCAGGATCTATTTGATGCGGGCTACAAAGAGGTGACCTTATTGGGTCAGAATGTTGATAGCTACCATTTCGTAGCAGAGACGGTGTCTTCGCCTGTTACCTTTGCCAACCTGCTTGAAATGGTAGCCCTGATTTCACCGGACCTGAGGGTTCGTTTTTCTACTTCTCATCCAAAAGATATTACCGACGATGTGTTGCATACGATGGCGAAGTATGAAAACATCTGCAAATACATTCATCTGCCGTTGCAAAGTGGTTCAAGCCGTGTGCTTCAAATGATGAACAGGAATTACAGCCGTGAGTGGTACATGGCCAAGGTGGATCGCATAAGGGAGATCATGCCCGACTGCGGAATTTCGTCCGATGTCATCACCGGCTTTTGTACAGAAACGGAGGAAGAACACAGGGAAACAATAAGCCTGATGAACTATGCCAGGTATGACCTGAGCTATATGTTCTTTTACAGCGAACGACCGGGCACACTGGCGCAACGCCGTTACAAAGATGACATTCCGTTAGACGTAAAAAAGCGGCGGCTGAGCGAGATTGTTGAAACACAAAACCGGCTTTCGCTGGAAAACAACCAAAAAGATATTGGAAAGACCTTTCAGGTTTTGATTGAGAACACATCGAAGAAAAGTGAGGCCGATTGGATGGGACGTACCTCGCAAAACAAAGTGCTCGTTTTCAAAAAAGAAAATTATGATTTAAAACCCGGCGACTATGTGAATGTGAGGGTAAATGAGTGTACGCAGGCAACGCTGCTGGGGAAAATTGTTTAAGCTACAAGAATGGAATTACAAAGTATAAAAAACAGGTTTGGCATTATTGGCAACTCCCCTGCCCTCAATTATGCATTGCAGGTGGCCGTACAGGTTTCAAACACCGACCTGACGGTTTTGATTGTGGGTGAAAGCGGTGTAGGTAAAGAAGCGTTTTCGCATATCATTCATTCGCTTTCGGCAAGAAAACATGCGTCGTTTATTGCCGTTAA
>DASVSM010000622.1:0-2388 GCA_036388115.1 Flavisolibacter sp. | reverse complement strand
ACTTCACCGATGATGGGCCAACCATCCACCCAGGTCACGGGTAGTAGGCTCATGACCCTTCCAGACCAATCGCCTGTGCCGTGATGTGTCAGAAAATACCAATCTCCTTTTGGTGTTTGCACAAGGCCGCCCTGGTTGGGTGAATTAAAACGTTGTTGCGCATGACTTAACTGCTTCGGACCTTGGTACGGTCCCCAGATGTTCTTTGAGCGTTGCATCATAATGGACCGGCCGTCCCTTTTTACTTCGCTGAAAAAATGATAATACGTACCATTGATCTTATACAGTTTGCTGGCTTCACTGCCTCTGGATTGGTAAATAACTTTGTCTGTTTCTTTCATCAGGCTTTTTCCATCCGGCATCATCTTCCAAAGATGAATTTTATAACCGTCGCTAAAGTTTGACCCGATGAAATAACCCTGGCCGTCATCGTCCCAGAACGGACAGCAATCATCCCAGCCTTTTTCTTTCAGCACCGGATGCAAAGGTTCCCAGGGGCCTTCTGCTTTTTTTGCCGTGCTCATAAAATAACCTTCGTCCGGCGTACCAAAATATACCCAGAACTTGCCATCGTGATAACGAATGGCACCAGCCCAAATGCCCTTTCCGTAACGGTTCATCTTGTCCCAATTCATTTCTGGTGAAATCTCGTTAAGGTCCGACACCACATGGCTTAAAATTCGCCAGTTCACCATATCTTTTGAATGCAGCACCACCATGCCCGGCGAATACTGAAAGGTGGAGGAGATGGCATAATAATCATCCCCAACACGAATGCAATCAAGGTCGCTGTAATCGCTGGGAAGAACCGGATTTAGATAAGTGCCGTTGCCCTGGTCGCCCCAGTCTTTCCAATCGCCCCATTTGCGGGTTGTATCTGTTTGTGCAATGGATGATTGAAAAAGGAACAGAAAAAACAGAGTAGAAAATTGTTTGATCATGAGTCATTTCTTACTTTAAAAAAATTGGTTCGGAGCATATCACGGTTTGTTTCCTGCCGTTGCTGAATAACACTTGCTTCGTTGTACACATACTGCTTGTTATCGTTTATTGTGATAGAATCGCATGAATTGCATTGTTACTTGCTACCTGGTAAAGCTTTTGCTTTTCTCCGCAATTGGTTTCTATCGGGCAGGTAAAGCTGGTATTTCGAGACGAATATTTTATTTGAAATACCACCCGTGGCACACTCTACCGGCACTTCGTCTTTTTCCGCTAAAAGTATGATACCGATTGGCTCGTTGTCATCATCCATGTTTTCTTCCGATTTAAAATAATTGAGATAAAGGTTCATCTGGCCGATATCGCTATGCGAAACGCTTTTTTTTCAAATCAATGAGCACAAAACATTTCAGAATGCGGTGATAAAAAAACAAGGTCGATGTGATGATGTTTATTACGAAGCGAGACCCTGTATTGTCGGGCAACAAAGGCAAAGCCTTTTCCAAGTTCAAGCAGGAACAGTTGAAGGTTGTCAATGATTTTTTGTTCAAGATGTTTCTCGGTCATTCGTATTGCCTGCGGTATCCTGAGAAAGTCCAAAACATAAGGGTCCTTCACTATCTCTCCCGGATTAGAAATTTGTTTTCCTTTTTCGGAAAGCTTCAGCACTCTTTTTTTGTCTAAGTTCTCCAGCTGTCTTTACTTTTTAAACGTGATCTTAAAGCTACTCACTTTCCATGTTGGGAGATTCGCTGGTTTAGCAATCACCAGTGCATCATCTTCCTGTTTCCACTGAAGCTTTTCTTTGCTTCCTAACATGCTAACAGAGGCGATGTCCTTATCGGCCAGCTTTGCCGACTTTCCAAGTGAGGTCATGCGAATATCGCTTTCCGGTGCAGCCATCACAAAGGCATAAACATGACCGCCTTTTGTGGTGTACCGGATGTCTGTTGACTGGTAGCCGCCACTGTCTGAGATGCCACCGAAACGGCCTTTCTTCTGGTTTTCTTTTTTTGTGGAAGGACCTTCGCCGTACACTTTCCAGGGACGGCTTGCGTACACACCTTCGCTGTTGGCAGCAATCCATTTGCTGATGCCTTCCATAATATCTATTACATCCTGCTCCAGGTCGCCTTCCGGCGTTTGCACCACGTTTATAAGCAGGTTTCCGTTCTTACTAACGAAATCCATCAGCAACTGCACTACTTCATCCGCGGTCCTGTATTTCTGGCCCGTTCTATAGTACCAGTCGCCAATAGATGTATCGGTTTGCCAGGGATACTCGCTGATGCCATCCAGCACGCCACGCTCCACGTCCTGCGCCCATTTGCCAAGGGAAGCTTCTTTACAGGTGTACACTGCATCAACTCTTGTATTGTCTTTTGCATTCTGGTTATAATAATTGGCGAGCATGGAGCGACCAACCTCGTCAAAGGGAAGCTTGCT
>DASVSM010000621.1:0-1609 GCA_036388115.1 Flavisolibacter sp. | reverse complement strand
CAGAAAATCGGAATGGTCACGGTAGGAAATAAACGGATCGTCATATTTCCGGAAGCATTCACCTCTTGCATCATCATCGTGATAAACTTTTTCACCGATCCATTCTGTTTTACACTTGATCCCAAAATGGTTGTTTGATTTCGTTACCAGATCGCTGGTACCGGCGCCTGTTTCATGAATCCCTTGCGCTAATGTAATAGAAGCAGGCACACCGGTACGCTGCATTTCTTCCATGGCGATGTCTTTGTACTTTTCGATGTAGGCGACGATAGTATTTTTGGATTGCGCGAAGGCTTGGCTTGCGGCGAACAGGATGGTGACTAAAAAGGCAAACTTGCGTTTTTGCATTGGATCTACTTTCGTTTGGTTAACTGATCAGGACAGCTTTCGAATCACATACATTCCGTCACGGATGGGCAACATCAGCCTTTCAATATCTGTCCTTCTGCTCACATAATCGTTAAAACCCTGGATGGCTTTAGCATTCTTTCCCTTGATCTCATCTTCTAACACCTGCCCGTGAAAGAGTACATTGTCCGCTAAAATAAAACCGTTTGGACGAACAGCCGGAAAAATACGTTCAAAATAGGTGGTATAATTCTCCTTGTCGGCGTCAATGAAAACCAAATCCCACGGTTCGTTCAGTTCATCGAAGATCTCTAACGCATTACCGATATGTAAAATTATTTGTTCCTTGTAAATACTTCGGTCAAAATAAGATTGGGCTTTTGCTGCGTCCGCTTCTCTCAGTTCGATGGTATGCAGTTCTCCATTGCCTTCCAGTCCTTTCGCCAAACAAAGAGCACTGTATCCTGTGAAGGTGCCAATTTCAAGAATACGTTTTGGCCTGATCATGCAACTGATCATTTCCAGGAACTTCCCCTGCAGATGACCGCTGAGCATGTGAGCATGGGCATGTTGTGTGTACGTGTATTGGGCTACTTCATGCAATAGTTCATCTTCAGCAGAGGTATATTTTTCTGCGTAAGCCTGTGCTTTCGGATCAACTATGTGCATGTTGAATAATTTCCTTCACATCGTCTGCAACCTTTACCGGCCTTGAAATAAGGTATAAGCCCAGAAACGTAATAATGCCATTGATAAGAATAAGTTCATTGCCAATTTTATAGCCATTGAAAATGCCCTTTGAAAGAGATGCCAGTCCAAGCGAAACATGCAGCTTCTTTTCATACCATTCCGGACTGCTCAACACATCAATGCCTAAAGCTATCAGAGGCGCAACTAATGCTACGGTCCAGATGTGCTTTTGATTCAAGCTCCGTTTTGTCAAAATACCAAATGCAAACAAGCCTAAGAGAGGACCGTAAGTGATACCGGCAAACTTGAGTATGAAGTCAATGATCAATTTGTCATTAATCGCCTTAAAAATGAGGGTCATTAGAAAAAAGACCAGCGCAAAACTGAAGTGAACCGTTAAACGGGTACGGCGTTTCTGCTTTTCGGAAAGATTACTGGCAGCAGCAGTGCCGGTGATTGTTTTCGATACTTCAGATTTCTTTAGTCCTAAAATATCAATGCAAAAGCAAGAGGTTAAGGATGTAATGGCACCATCCACACTCGGGAAAAGGGCCGAGATGAGTGCAATGAT
>DASVSM010000620.1:0-2316 GCA_036388115.1 Flavisolibacter sp. | reverse complement strand
CGAACCATTAAAAATGTGGAGTAAGCCTGAAATGAACACTTGCAGAAATCTCATAAATCATAATTCAGGATGAAAAATTCATAATTCAGTACGAAGGCCTTCGCAATAAAAACAGTTTCGTTACAAGCCTTCAATCCGAATAAATTTGCCGCAAAGAAGAGTCGACATGCAGCGTTTTCATTTTAAGGAAGATTTGATTTTGGAGAATGGAGATGTTTTAAAAGAGCCGGTGATTGCCTACCATACTTATGGCCAATTAAACCAATCGAAAGACAATGTGATCTGGATCTGCCATGCCTTAACGGCCAATTCCGATGCAAAGGCCTGGTGGCCCGGCCTGGTTGGCGATGGCTTGCTGTTTGACACCAGCCGCTATTTTATCGTGTGCGCAAATATTCTGGGCTCGTGTTATGGAACAACCGGACCGGCGGACATGAACCCCCATACAGGAAAGCCTTACCATCACGAATTTCCCTTTATTACTATCCGGGACATGGTTAAGGCGCACCGGTTATTAAAAGATCATCTGGAAATTCAAAAGATTGCACTCCTTGCCGGTGGCAGTATGGGAGGCTACCAGGCATTGGAATGGGCATTGATGGAAAAAGAAAGTATCAGCCGGCTTTTTATCATTGCAAGTTCTGCAAGGGAAACCGCTTGGGGCATTGGCATACACACGGCACAACGCATGGCTATTGAAACAGATCCTACCTGGAAGCAACCGGATGCCAACGCCGGGCGGCAAGGTTTGAAGACGGCAAGAGCCATCGGGATGATCACTTACCGCAGCTATGAATCTTTCATTCAAAAACAGGGAGAAGAAGACAACGAACGCATCGATGATTTCAAAGCGTCTTCATACATCCATTACCAGGGAGAGAAACTGGCAACACGGTTTACCGCTTACAGTTACTGGTATCTCACCAAAGCCATGGACACACACAACCTGGCTAGAGGCGGCAAATCGATGGAAAAGGCGTTAGCCTCCGTTACTGCAAAAACATTGGTGATCGGCATTACCTCGGACCTGCTTTGCCCGCTACCGGAACAGAAATTTCTTGCAGAACATATCCCTGATGCTACATTTGTTTCCATTGATTCCCTGTTTGGGCATGACGGCTTTCTGGTAGAGACGGAAGCAATCGCCGGGGCAGTTTATTCCTGGTGGAAAAACGAAACAACAACGCATGAAACATCGCATTACAAAAGCCATACGAAAGCAAGTTGACCGCACAAACGAGATGGAACATTCTGTCCCCCTTTTTCTGACCAGCAGTTTTTGTTTTGATAATGCAGAAGAGATGCGGGCCGCATTTGCTGATGAATCGGATGACAATATTTACAGTCGCTTCACCAACCCGAATGTGCAGGAATTTGTTGACAGGCTTTGCCTGCTGGAAGATGCGGAAGCAGGTTTTGCCACTTCATCGGGCATGAGCGCTGTTTTTGCGTCGTTCATGGCTTTATTAAAACAAGGCGACCACCTGCTTTCGTGCAGTGCCATATTTGGCAGTACGCATACCGTAATAACAAAGTATCTACCCAGGTATGGAATTGAGCACAGTTATTTTGCAGCCGATAAACCAGGTGAATGGGAATCGCTCATCAGGCCCAATACAAAAATGATCTATGTAGAAACACCTACCAATCCAGGCCTTGACCTGATTGATCTTGAAGCCATTAATGCATTGGCCAAAAAGCACCATATCATTTTAAATGTGGATAACTGTTTTGCCACGCCGGTATCGCAACAGCCGATGGCTTTTGGTGCCGACATTGTTGTGCATTCAGCCACAAAATGGCTCGATGGACAAGGCCGTGTTTTAGGCGGTGTAGTAGTAGGAAAAAAAGACCTGATCAAAGAAATATTTTTATTCTGCCGGAGTACCGGGCCCTCCCTTTCGCCTTTCAATGCCTGGCTGTTGAGCAAAAGCGTGGAAACACTGGAAGTGCGTATGGAACGGCATGCAGCCAATGCTTTTTTTATTGCGCAATCATTGGAAGGCCACCAAAAGATCAACTGGGTAAAGTACCCGTTTTTACCCTCGCATCCGCAATATGCCATTGCGCAAAAACAAATGAAAGACGGAGGGGGGATTGTTTGTTTCGAGATCAAGGGAGGCATTGAGGCGGGACGAAAATTTTTGGACAGTTTACAAATCCTTTCCTTAACGGCCAACCTTGGCGATACACGCAGCATTGCGTCCCATCCCGCCAGTACCACACATGCAAAACTCACAGAAGAAGAGCGGCAAACAGTTGGCATCACGCCGGGACTGATACGTATTTCAGTTGGACTGGAACACAGGGAAGATA
>DASVSM010000619.1:0-3023 GCA_036388115.1 Flavisolibacter sp. | reverse complement strand
GTACCATTTTTTTCCCTTTGGTTTTTGTGCAACAGGTGGCGGCGCCTGCACCTTTGCCGGTTCCTGCAAGCCAGGTGCTGACTGCAATTGCTGCAACACCGTTTCAAACCATTTGGCTGCATCATCCTCGTAATCCACATCGCATTTTTGCAAGGGCATCAAACGTTTGCCACCTAGTTTTTGCAACTGCGCATCTACATCTTCACCCGTCTTGCAAAACAAGGGGTAAGCCGTATCGCCCAATGCCAGCACCGCGTAATGTAACGCTGGCAACGACAGCGCTCCGGCAAACAAATGATCGTAGAATTTCTTTGCGCCAATGGGCGGTTCACCTTCGCCTTGCGTGCTGATGACGATATAAAACCTTTCTTCTTTCGGAAGATCAGTGAAACGATATTGCTCCAGCGAAACCAGCTTCACCTGCACACCGCTCTTTTTTGCTTTAGCAGCAAAGGCAGTTGCCAGCTTTTGTGCATTGCCTGTTTCGGTGCCGTAGGCTAATGTAAAGCCCCCCCGCCTGAGGGAAAGGCCCCCCTGCCCCCTAAGGGGGGTTAAGCCAGCGCTCCATTCCTCGCTTTTCGACGACCCAAGCCCATTAGCTGTTTCTCCGGTAAGCGAGGCTTGTGCGACTGAAAGCCCCTCTGCGGGAGGGGTTTGGGGAGGCCGCTCCATCAAACCCGCCAGGTAGCCGTTCAGCCAGATGATCTCATCACGGGAGAGATCAGCCACCAGCGCCTGCATTTTTTGTATTTTTTCGTTCATTCTATATCCGTTTACGCGGTTAATCCCAGAAATTCTTTTTTTGCTGAAGGCACTTCATAGAGCGAGGTAAAATATTCTTCTGTATGATTTGTCTCACCAGTTTTCAACCAGGCAAACTGCCGGTGCAGCGATACTACTTTGCCAATAATGACAAGTGTTGGTGATAGGAATTGCTGCCTTGATAACTGCTCTTCGTAATCGTACAAACTGCAGGTATAAACTTTTTGAAAAGGCGTTGTTGCCTGTTCAATCACTGCCAGTTCTTTTTCTTTTTTAATGCCGTTGGCAACAAGCTTCTTCACCACATGCTCTAATGTTTCAGAAGACATATAAAACACAAGCGTGTCATCTGTCTTTGCCAACTCTTTCCAATAGTCTTCCGTTACCACGTCTGATTTATAGGCTGTAAGAAAGCGGACCGCCGTTGCATGGTCGCGGGCTGTAAGCGGAATGCCACTGTAAGCGGCTGCGCCCAACGCTGCGGTAACACCCGGAACAATTTCATACGGAATATTATGCTGCACCAATGTTTCCAGTTCATCCAACACGTTGGAAAAAACAGACACGTCGCCACCTTTCAATCGAACAACCACTTTCCCTTCCCTTGCATAAATCACCATCAGTTCATTGATGGTTGCCTGCGGTGTGGAGGCCCCTCTCCTGCATTGCTTTCCTACATACACGATCTCCGCCTTCGGCGAAACATAATCGGAAAGGATCTCAGGGCTTACCAACCGGTCGCTCAAGACCACGTCTGCGGTTTGAAGGATCCGAAAAGCCTTGACCGTTAAGAGTTCCGGATCTCCGGGCCCCGCCCCGATAAGAAAAACTTTGCCTTTCATGGCTGCTGATTTTTTGATTGAAAACAGTTTCACCAACCCTCTCACTAAACGAAGAGGTGTTGTTGTTCGAAAATTTTTGGTTGTGGTCATGTTTCAATTTTAGTTATTGGAACAGCCCCTCAATCGATAGATAGCGTTCTCCGGTATCGTAGTTATAGGTCAGGATTTTTGAACCTTTTGGGAGCTCCGGTAATTTTTTGGCAACCGCGGCCAATGCAGCCCCTGTGGAAACGCCAACTAAAATGCCTTCTTCCTTAGCAATGCGTTGTGCATATAGGAAGGCTTCTTCTTTACCAACAGTGATCACGCCATCTAAAGCTTCCCTGTTTAAAATTGATGGTATAAACCCAGCACCGAGTCCTTGTAAAGGATGTGGCGATGGCGCACCACCACTTAACACGGGTGACAGTTCCGGTTCTACTGCAAATACTTTCAAATTTGGTATAGCGGCTTTCACTACTTCGGCAATGGCGGTAATATGGCCGCCGGTACCAACACCGGTAATCACATAGTCCAATCCATCGCTAAAATCATTGATAATCTCCTGTGCCGATGTTGTTCTGTGTATTTCTGTATTGGCAGGATTATCAAACTGCTGCGGCACCCATGCATTGGGAGTCTGATCTCTTAATTCAAATGCTTTTTCTATCGCTCCCTTCATTCCTTTTTCACGCGGCGTTAAAACAAATTCAGCACCGTAAATTGACATCAAACGACGGCGTTCTATGCTCATGCTTTCCGGCATTACTAAAATCAGCTTGTACCCTTTTACCGCCGCTACCAATGCCAGGCCAATACCGGTATTGCCTGATGTAGGTTCGATGATCACACTGTCTTTATTGAGAATCCCTTTTTGCTCGGCATCTTCAATCATGGAAAGTGCAATACGGTCCTTGATGCTGGCGCCGGGATTATTTTTTTCCAGCTTGATCCATACTTCATAATCTGCCGGAAATAATTTGTTGATCCGTACATGTGGCGTATTGCCTATCGTTTCAAGTATATTATTTGCTTTCATTTTGTGGTTTATTTATATGATAAAATTGATTGGTTCGGGGAAAGGGTTGCGGTCTTTGATCCTGATCTCGCTCTGGTGATACACCACCGAATTTGGCGGCACGCTGTAAGTAAGCCACACGTTTCCGCCGATGATGCTTCCTTTGCCAATGACCGTTTCACCGCCAAGGATGGTGGCCCCTGCATAGATCACTACTTCGTCTTCAATAGTGGGATGACGTTTGCTGCTGGCCAATGATTTTGCAACATTCAATGCACCAAGGGTTACGCCCTGGTAAAGCTTCACATGGTTGCCGATGATGGTTGTTTCGCCAATAACGATTCCGGTGCCATGGTCAATGGCAAACGCATCACCGATTTGTGCCGACGGATGAATATCGATGCCTGTTTTGCTATGCGCAT
>DASVSM010000618.1:0-4006 GCA_036388115.1 Flavisolibacter sp. | reverse complement strand
TTTGTGGGAAGTATTCATCCGCAGCAAACAAGGGTTGGATCACAAACATGTGGGAAGCCTGCACGCAGCCGATGCGCAAATGGCAATTGAAAACGCGAGGGATGTTTATACAAGAAGACAAGAGGGTGTAAGTATTTGGGTGGTAGAAAGTGGCCACATTCATGCATCAAACCCTGATGAAGCAGAAAGCTTTTACGAACCGGCCAATGATAAAGTGTATCGTCATCCAACATTTTACGATCTGCCGGATGAGGTGAACCACATGTAGTTCCCCTGTCCCCCTAAAGGGGAGACTTAGGCTGGAGAAAATTTACTCTTGCAATTGATTTTGAAAGAACAACATTCTCTATAGTCTAATTGCTTTCATTTAGAATAGTCAATCTTTTGTGCACATCCAACTGAATTAAAAATGCCTGAAAACAAAGAAAACAATGACCTAAGTCTCCCCTTTAGGGGGGCAGGGGGATTTGTTTATACCCTTCACTTAGCCGATAATGCATTAATCCTGGCTCAACGCAATGCAGAGTGGACCGGCCATGGACCGGTGCTGGAACAGGATATTGCTATCACCAATATTTCACTTGATCTTCTGGGACAGGCAAGAAACTTTTATCAGCATGCTGCTTTTTTGTATAATGGATTTAGTGAAGATGAAAAGCAGGCAGTTGATAAATACATTCCGCGCATATGGAAGGAATATGGCCGTGCATTGCAGGAAGATGACCTGGCTTTTTTGCGGGACGAGCACCAGTACCTGAATGTATTGATCTCCGAACTACCAAAAGGTGATTGGAGCTTTTCCATTTTACGTCAGTTTTTTTTTAGTGCTTTCCAGTTTTATCAATATCAAAAATTGCAACAAAGCGCTGATGCGCAATTAGCAGCAATTGCCGAAAAATCAATTAAGGAAACAGCCTACCATTTGCGGTGGAGCGGTGAGTGGGTCATTCGTCTGGGCGATGGTACGGAGGAAAGCAATCGGCGCATTAACAAGGCGCTAAGCGATTTATGGATGTTTACCGGAGAGCTATTTGCAACAGCTTCTTATGAAGAAATCGATGTTGCTATTTTAAAAGATGAATGGCTTCGGAAAGTACACGATGTGTTTGAACAGGCTACATTAGAACTGCCAACATCTGCCTGGGCACAAAGCGGCGGTAAAGAAGGGCGACATACGGAATATCTCGGTTTTTTATTAGCCGAGATGCAATACCTGCAAAGGGCTTATCCAAACGCTACCTGGTAAATTCATGCGGCGGTTTACACAAGAGAACTTTCAGTCTGCCTGCCATGAATTGGGTGTAAAAGACAAACACCTGCAAGCCATTCTTACAGAATACGGCTATCCTCCTTTTTGGACAAGACCGAACACCTTTGAAACACTTGTTCTGACAATTCTTGAACAACAGGTTTCCCTGGCTTCGGCGTATGCAGCATATAAAAAGCTGAAAGAAAAGCTGCCGGAGATTACTCCACGCAAATTGCTGCAGTTAACGGATGATGACCTGCGTAGCTGCTATTTCACCCGTCAGAAGATTGTTTATGTAAGAGGGTTGGCTCATGCCATTGTTTCAAAGCAGATTGACCTGAAAAGTTTTGAACAGAAGCATGATGATGTGGTGCGGCAAGAGCTCATTGTATTAAAAGGCATTGGCAACTGGACGATTGATATTTACCTGCTGCATGCCCTGCAGCGAACGGATATTTTTCCTATCGGAGACCTGGCCCTGGTGAATGCTGTGCGAATGAAAAACGACAAGCCATTAACAAAAGAGGAAATTCTTACACTCTCTCATAAATGGAAGCCTTACCGCTCCATTGCTACAATGATTTTGTGGCATTATTACATTAAGAAGAAGAATATAAAGCTGCTGCATTGACCTCACCCTGGCCCTCTCCTGCGGAGCCGGATAGGGAACTGCCACGCACAGGGACTGGCTTGAGCAGTGCTCTCTTTCAGGCTTCAATTAATCTGCCATTAATAATGCTTCTGTTCTTTTTACTTTAAATCTTTGAGCTACCTGCTATAATGCCGCCTCTTGCTTTGTCATCCCGAGGAACAAGGGACCTTTGCGTTATAGTTTGAAGTATAGTTGTAGGTGGAAATGATGGTCTTCTTTTCTTAAGCACCTAGCACAGATGCTTCGTTCCCCAGCAAGACAAGCAAGTGTCATTACTGTTAGCTACCAGGCTGAAAGCTGGCTGCTAATAGCTCAATAGTGTTCTGAACGTACACGAGTGCGACGCAAGTAAAGCTTAATAGCAGTACTGGCCTCTGGTCCAAAAAGAAAAAGACACACTTAAAAGAATGAGTGTGTCTATTAAAGTATCATCGAAAAGAAAGGGCTGTGCTTAGTGCTCCCTCTCCAGCTTCGCTAGAGAGGGTCAGGGTGAGGTCTACATATACAACCCACCATCCACGCTCAACACCTGTCCCGTTACATAACTGCTCATGTCAGAGGCAAGAAAAAGCGTAACGTTGGCGATATCTTCCGCTGTGCCGAAGCGTCCTAATGGAATGCCTGCCCTGTATTTATCGGCCTGCTCACCGTCCTTTAAATAGGATGTCATGTCGGTTTCTACAAACCCCGGGGCAATAGCATTGCAGCGGACATTGCGGCTGCCCAATTCTTTTGCTACTGATTTTGTAAAACCAAGAATGCCAGCTTTGGACGCCGCATAACTTCCCTGTCCGGCATTGCCCATTAAGCCAATTACAGAACTCATATTGATGATGCTGCCGCTTTTTGCTTTCATCATCGGACGAATGACCTGCTTGGTCATATTAAAGACCGATTTGAGATTGATGTTCAGAACGTCATCCCATTGTTCCGGCGTCATGCGCAGCAGCAGGTTGTCTTTTGAAATACCGGCATTGTTCACACACACATCAACGGCGCCAAATTCTTTCACCACGTCATTCACAAAGGTTTCGCATTCAGCAAACTCGCCGGCATTGCTGCGATAGGCTTTTGCTTTTACACCGAGAGAAGCCAGTTTTTCTTCCAATGCCTTTGCCTTTTCTGCACTGCCTTCGCTAACATAAGTAAAGGCCACATGAGCTCCGTGTTCGGCCATCTTTACCGCAATACCTTCACCAATACCACGGGCAGCGCCGGTAACAATCACCACTTTATTTTCGAGAAGTTTCATACGTTGATTTTGTTCGGGGCAAATGTAGGCGTTTCCGGTTTTATGCGTAGGGCTTAATAGAGGAGAGAAACGATGATGAAAAAAAGCAGAAACATATAGATCACTCGCATAGCCAAGGCAATGGATAATGAAAATACCAACGAAAAAAGAAATGACTGTCGATCAATGGCAGCATATCCTTGTCTTCTATATGTGCCCTTCGTAACAGGAGAATTAAAGCAGTAACAAGGCTCTCGCAAATAACGCAGATAAAACTATTTTTAAGCGATGGCAGTAAACCGGAATTCGTTGTATATTCTCCTGTTGGCCTTGTTCCAGGCCTTGTCGTCAACGTTTTTATTACGCATACAAAACTTTTCAGAGTTGAACAGCATCCTGTTTTTACTGAGTGGTGCTCTCTTGAGTTTTCTTCTGGTAAAGGTTCCGGAAATAGCCTTGGATCGGAAAGCAATGGTGTCCTCTTTTGGTTCATTCATTTGGATAAAGGCCCTGCTCATTGCTGCATTTCTTCCAATAGGTTATCATTACTGCCGGCAGATCATGGATGATACACCCCTTGCTATTGAAAATGCCGACATGCTTCCGGTTATCAAGGTAATGGGTCAGCGGTTTCTAAGCGGAGAATGGCATTCCGTTTATAGGCCCATCCCCGAAATATGGAATGGCCTGCAACCGATTTACCCGTCGGTACTTTGGATGAGTTTTTTGCCGGCATTGCTGTTTGATTTTGATCTGCGGTGGATCACTGTGATTGGCATTTACCTGTCAGCTATTCTTTGCGTATTCCTTTTGAAATTCAGGAAAGAAGCGAAGTTTTTTTCTTGCGTATTGTTGGGTGCAGTAGCAATTGTAC
>DASVSM010000617.1:0-3273 GCA_036388115.1 Flavisolibacter sp. | reverse complement strand
ACGTCTACAGTTAGCGCAGTTGAAAAAAGCCACGTAGTGATGAGATGCGGGATTGCAAGGCAGTTTTACCTGCCACAAAAAGGCACAAAGTTTTTATAGGTCTTTATGTATTTATTTTTTGACCTTAAAACTCTAACGATTATGACAGACAACAACAGAAACCAGGATCAAAACATGAACTCAGACATGGGTAACCAGGGCATGGGTGGCATGAGTGGTGGTCAGAGCCAACAAACCAGTGGCGGCCAAGGTGGTTCTATGGGCAACCAAGGTAATCAGGGCGGATCACAATCTGGTGGTATGGGTGGTTCTCAATCAGGAGACATGGGCGGATCGCAAGGCGGTGCTGAACGCGGCTCTGGCGGCTTAGGTGGACAAAGCCAGGGCGCCAGCAGCGGTATGGGCGGCAGTGATGTTAGTGAAAGTGATTATAGCCCAGAGTCAGGTCAGTCTTTAGACAGTGGCGATTCTGGCCGTGGCGGCACAACAGGCACCGGTGGCAACACAGGCCTTAGCGGCAGCGAACGTGGCCAGGGTGGCATGTAGTCTTTTCAGATTGCTTTGCTATTAACTCATCAAGCCTTGTACAACTGCAAGGCTTGATCATTTCGACACAAGTTTTAAAATCTATTATATGGATCCGAAAGATAAAAAAGAAGAAGAACGTCCCATCGCTTATCCAAAACCAACGGAAGCCGATCAGCAGCTAAATAATCAACCGGAATACATCGACCAGGAACCGAATCATTACAACAAAGAAATCAGTGATGTGCCGGACGATGCGATAAGCAGGAATGTATAGTTAGGAAGGCAAGTCAAAAATCAAAAGTCAAAAGTGAGCCTGCCAGTACGGTCATTGCTTTGACTTTTGATTTTTAATTATAAATCCTTTGCACAGCATCAGCACGGCGCTCCATAATCACCTTTCGCCTTAGTTTGCCCAAACCAGGTGTGATCTCTCCATTTTCCAATGTAAAGGGAGTAGAGAGAAGTTCGAATTTTTTTATCTGCTCTACCTGGTTGAAGTTCTTGTTCATTTCATCCACAATGCTTTTAAATTGCTCCTTTACTTTTGGATGTTGAACCAAGGCTTCATGATCGGTCGTCTCAATGTTCTGTCCTTTTGCCCAGTCCACTAAAACAGTAAAGGAGGGAACGATCAGCGCACCGGCAAACTTTTCTCCGGCCCCTACCACCATCACCTGTTCAATAAAGGGCGATTCTACCAGTTTGTTTTCAATAGGCTGTGGCGCCACGTATTTGCCGCCTGATGTTTTGAAAATCTCTTTTTTACGGTCAGTAATTTTCAAAAACTTTCCATTTATCAACGTCCCGATATCACCCGTATACAGCCAGCCATTCATTACCGTTTCTGCTGTCAGGTCAGGACGTTTATAATAACCCATCATCACGTTCGGACCTTTGCAAAGTATCTCGCCATCTTCTGCAATTTTTACTTCTACGCCATTTATAATGGGTCCAACGGTACCAAACATTCTTGCTCCTTCATTTAACTGGTTTACACAAATAACAGGAGATGATTCTGTTTGTCCATACCCTTCCATGATGGGGATTCCCGCTGCCGTAAAAACGCGCAGAAGCCTTACCTGGCAGGCTGCTGCGCCTGTAACGATGCATTTGATCTCGTTGCCTAAACCCGCCCGCCATTTACTGAAAACAATTTTGTTGGCCAGTGCCAGTTGCATGCGGTAACCAATACTTCCTTTCTCCAGTATATCATATTTTTCGCCAAGCGATAAGGCCCAGAAGAACAACTTCTTTTTGACTCCTTTTTGTTCCAGCCCTTTTGCCAGAATTTTCTCATATACTTTCTCTAGCAGTCGCGGAACGGTTGTGAACATTTCCGGCTTTACTTCCCGGATGTTATCACCCAGGTTTTCCAGGCTTTCCGCATAATGAATAGAGGCACCTGCAAAGAGGTACACATACGTCACCATTCGTTCAAAGATGTGATTGAGCGGCAGGAAGCTAAGGACTCTTGTATTGACTGTAATTGGAAAGTCGGGCAGTGTACTCATAACGTTGCTTAACACATTGTGGTGTGAAAGCATCACGCCTTTTGGTGTACCCGTTGTGCCCGATGTATAAATAATGGTAAAGAGATCTTCGGTGTTGATTTTTTTCGAAATTGTTTCTATTTGCAGCACATGTTCCTGCAAACCCAAAGACAGTACTTCGCTCCAATGTTTAACGCCGGCTAATTTTTCAAAGCTGAAAACATCTTTTACAGAAGGTGTGTTAGGGAGCACTTCTTTTACTTTGTGATACAGCTCTTCTTCATTCAGGAAAACATACTTTACGGCCGTATCATTAAAGATGAAGGTGATATCGGCGGGAATGGCAGTAGGGTAAATGGGAATGAGCACCGCACCTATCTGCTGAACGGCAAGGTCAAGAAAAACCCATTCGGGCCGGTTCTTGGAGATTAAAGCAATCTTGTCCCGGCCTTCCACACTCATATCACCGCTGCTTACACCCAGGGCCAGCAAACCGGCGCTTAATTTATCAACAATGCTCTTTACTTCCTGTGTGCTGTACTTGCGCCATTGACCGGCCTCCTTGGCAACCAGCATGCCCTCAACTCCGCCTTTCTGCAGTTGCTGATCTATACAATCAAATAAACGATGTGGCTTGTTCATATCCGCTAAGCTTATGCGTACAAATTAAGCAAATAGGCAGCAATGCAGAAACTGTTTTGCTTATTCTTTGCTGACGGCTTTTTATTTACGTAACTGAATTTACGCAGCTATGCCTTCGTCATGTGTTAACATTGAATTTAAGAAACGAACCTTAGTACCTTATGCCAAACCTCCATCAAGGCAGGAAAGGGTTCATTGCCAAATGGTAAAGAAGCCTCGTTGTTTCTCTCTGTTCGCTGAAGCCTGAAGGGCTTCAATCTGAGTAGCCGCTGGTGAAACCAGTGGACACGACGCAACGGAATTTCATACAACCCTGAAAGGGGTTAACTGCATGCAAGGACACCATCAGTTCAACCCTTTCCGGGTTGATAGGCCATGTGTCATTCTTCATTCCCTGGGTTGCACCCAGGGCTATTCAAAATTGAAGCCCTTCTGGCTTCTTCTTACCGTATCATCATCCTGATACCAGGTGGGTATGAAACCCCTCTGCACCTTCCCATAAAGGATCCTGCGTAAATTCAGTTACGTAAGTAAACCGATGCCACTTCAATGCTTAAAGGCCCAGAGCCGGCTGCCCCTTCGCCGAAACTGATTTCAATTCTTTCTACCTCTT
>DASVSM010000616.1:0-5116 GCA_036388115.1 Flavisolibacter sp. | reverse complement strand
AGGCTTGAAACCTTTGGAAGATCTGAGCAGAGCGCATATACTGATCAGAAAAGGCCTGCGTGTTGAGGAGGCCAAGCTAAAAAGTAAAAGAGAAGGACTTGTTAGTGCCAACCGGCAGAATAACCTGTTTACACTGATCTTGTCCGTGCTGGCCATCCTTATCGTGACAGCCACATTCCTGAACCAGTTTTTACTGAGCCGCAAAAGCCAGTGGCTGGAGGGATTTTTAGAATCTATTTTAAATACCACGCAAAACGGCATTGTCTATTACAGAGCTGTCCGCGAAGGCGGAAAGATTGTTGATTTCCGCGTTGAATATGCCAACGAAGCTATCAAAACATTGCTGGGCGTCGATCCTAAAACCATCATTGGAAAAAGACTCTCCCGTGTTGATTCATTTGTACGTCAGGAAGAGATTTTTGCTATTTACGTAAAGGCAGTTGAAACAGATGCACCGGTTCAATTTGAACATCTTTACAGAAACAATGGTAGTGAGCGGTGGCTTTACCTGTCGATCAAAAAAATGGATGATGGTATCACGGTGGCTTTTCACAACATTGCTGAACTTAAACGCTACGAAGAAGAACTGAAGAAAAACATTGCGGCCCTGGAGCAATCAAATAAGGAACTCGAAGAATACGCTTATGCAGCCAGCCACGACCTGCAGGAGCCGCTGCGTAAGATCAGGACATTTGGTGGCTTTTTGCAAGACGCGCAATACGAAAAACTAGACGAGAAAGGAAAGCATCAATTGGACAAGATCATTCAGGCAACCGAACGAATGTCGCTTCTCATCAAAGACCTGCTGTCCTTTTCAAGCCTAAAGCACAAAGACCAATTTATAACCACTGATCTGAACACCATTTTTGCAAACGTGCTGCACGATCTGGAGGTCATGATTGAACAAAAAAAGGCCGTCATTACACACGACCCGCTGCCGGAGATCGAAGCCATACCCGTGCAGATCAACCAACTGTTTTACAACCTCGTCAACAACGCACTTAAATTTTCGAAACAAGACTTTGCTCCGCACCTGGATGTAAGTTGCAAACTGGTAAAAGCCGAAGAGATAAAAGACATACCGGGACTGGAACCATCGACATCTTATTTTGAAATAGTGTTCAGCGATAACGGCATCGGTTTCAACCAGGAATATGCCGCCCAGATATTTGGGCTGTTCAAACGGCTAAACGATAAAAACAGCTACGCAGGGTCAGGTATTGGTTTATCACTGTGTAAAAGAGTGGTTACCAATCATGGCGGCGTAATGTTGGCAAACGGGAAAGAAGGTGTTGGTGCGCAGTTTTATATTTATCTACCACCACAGCAAAAAGTTAGGGTAACTGCGCCTGAAGAAAAGGAATGACAGTTTCCGGATCCGGGGCATGCCAATGGTATTCGGCATCTTTCCGGAACCAGGTTAGCTGGCGCTTGGCATAATGACGGGTGTTTTGCTTTATTGCTTCTGTGGCCTCCGCTATAGAACTATGGCCACCAAGGCTGTGAAAGATCTCTTTGTAGCCAACCGTTTGAAGTGCATTGAGGTGTTGATAAGGCAACAGGGTCTTAACCTCCTCAACCAGTCCTTCCCTTAACATATTATCCACCCGCTGATTGATGTTTCTGTGTAGCTGTTCTTTCGGAAGCTCAAGGCCGATTTTGATAACCGAAAAATCGCGTTGCTTTTTTTCTCCTTTCCGAAAATGATAGACCGATCGGCCGGAGGCTTTTACCACTTCCAAAGCCCGCATCATCCGCTGGGGGTTTTTTGTTTCGCCTTTTTGCCAGAACTGCGGATCGAGCTTTTGAATTTCAGCCTGAAGCCATGCTAATCCATTTTGCTCATAGGCAGCAACCACCTGCTGATGAATGGCCTCCGGCACTTCTGGAATTTCATCCATTCCTTCGCAAAAAGCGTTGATGTAAAGTCCTGTGCCTCCTACCATCACCACAACATCCTGTTTTTTGAAAAGTGCATGGGCTTTTGCCAGGGCGTATTCTTCAAACGTTGCAGCCGTTATTTTTTCGTGGATGGAATGCGAAGCAATAAAATGGTGTGGTACTTGCGCCAGTTCGGTTGCCGATGGCCGGGCCACGCCAATGCGCAGTTCTTTATAACACTGGCGGCTGTCTGCGGAAATAATCTCTGTCTGAAAATGTTTTGCGACATCTATGCCCACAGCGGTTTTTCCCACCGCGGTAGCACCGGCAATAACGATGACTGTTTTTTGCTGCACACTGCAAAATAAAGTCGAAGAGCAATGCCTTGCGGCAAACTTTATTCTAACTGGCTTATGGATAAAAAAAGTCCCGCACCGGCGGGACTTTTTCGAAGAAAGTATTATACGTTTTCCATTTATGTTGAACGGTATTATTTCATCCCCCGCACGTCAATTGCTCCCTTGAAATTTGGAGCATCGAGTGCCTGGTTACCGGAGATCACTGCCGGGCTTGGTTGCGGCACCGTTGTTTGTCCGGGTGCAGATAAGCGGAAGGCGCCTGTTGAGATATAGTTAATGGCGCTTGCCAGCGACGTTTCTGATCTGTCGCCCCAGTCTTTGTCCAACCCATCAGCCACCTGGTTGCTAAGAGCCATACCGCCATAATAATTTCCTTCACCATTTTTGTTTACAGTATAAAAGGAAACCGGCAGAATATACCAGTCTTCTACCGGGATTGGAAAATAACCCACCGGCTTGCCATGCGTTTTGCTGGAACCAAGCAGCACCACTTCCATGTAAGGCTTAAGGCTGTTGATCAGTAGTTCGCTGGCAGAGGCCGTACCGTTACTGACGATGAAGAAAATGCGGTTCAGATTCAATGAACCCCGTTTGCGAAACATCTCCGTGCTGTTGTAAGAAGTGTATTTGGAATTGAATTTCTGCGTCATCATAATATTGCCATTGGCCGAAGAAGGCGCAAGGTGATTGGCCAGCCGTTCAGCAACCGATACATAGCCGCCACCGTTGTAGCGCAGGTCCACAACCACATCCTGCACACCTTCGTTGGCAAAGCCGTTGAAGATGCGGTTGAACTCATTGTACATGGATGTGGTATCGCCAAGGAAAGAGTTAAAAACAAAATAGCCAATCTTTTTACCGTTGACGTTGTAAACAGAATCCAACACAACGGGATCTTCCTGGTAATAAGCCGCATCCAGCGACATGTTTACCGTGCTGCCATCTGGTTTTTGAAAGGTGAACGATGTAGTGCTGCTCTCGTAAACATTCTGTACAATGTAGCTGCTATTAGAAGTAGCAATACTGCTGCTGCCATTGATTTTGGTAATGCGCCATCCGCGCTTGATACCGGCCCGTCCTGCCGGGGAAGCTGGTTCTACAGCCCTTACCCGCAGGTCGCCTTCCTGGCGGAAAAAAACACTGATTCCAAAATCGCCGGCTACACCGGAGCTAACATTGTCCCAGTCTTTCTGCTTAACGGCAAAGCTCCAGCGGTCAACGGGAGCGGTAAAACCCGGTTCAATGGAGTACTGCCGGATGGCCGTCATGATGGCTGACGGATCAGCGTGAGAACGGGCATTAAAAGTTGATGGTATTTTGTCGTACCACAGATAAATGTCTTTTGTGTAAATCAGCGCCGAATCTTTCAGCTTGTCCGCCGCACTCGTATTTTCAGTTGGCGTTGGAGTTGGCGTTGGGTTCAGATCTGAATCGAGGCTTTGTTCTTTTTTACAGGCCGTAAACAGCACTGCCAGCAGGAGGGCCGGCGCCAGAATTTTTTGCAAGTTCATAGATGTGTATAAGAAGGCATTAAACGATAAAGGGTTTGCTGAAATTGCCTGCTGGTGGCCTTTTAACAAGGCATAAGTAGAAATATTGACGTCGATTAGCCCGATGTAAAAAGCAAGCAGCTATAAGTTTTAAAGGCACTTGGATCAGGCAGTTTTCTATCCCGAAAATGGATGGCCTTAACTTTCCTTATCATTAAACTATGTGTAACTTTCTGAACCCAAGAAAAAAGGAAAAATGATCGAACAGTCACTCGTTACCCTCGTCCTTGTTATTGTTACGTCCGTCATCTCTTACAAAGGTTTCAGGGATTCCTTTTTCCAGGACCGCTATGCGTTTGATGTGGACAAGATCATGGTTCAAAAAGATTATATCCGTTTTGTTTCATCGGGCTTCCTGCATAATTCTTGGATGCACCTGATTTTTAACATGCTGGCGCTTTATATTTTCGGTTCTTCGCTGGAACCTTTTGTAGGCGGCCTCATCATCCTGCTGATTTATTTTTTTGCATTGATCGGTGGCGGTTTGCTGGAACTACTGATTCATAAGGCTCACAGCGACCATAGCTCTGTAGGCGCTTCGGGTGCCGTGAACGGGATCATCTTTGCATCCATTGCCTTGTTCCCGAACATGGGTATCGGCCTTTTCTTACTGCCCCTTTCCATTCCGGCATGGGCCTTCGGACTGGCTTATGTGATCTTTTCCATTTATGGCATCAAAGCAAAGTGGGGCAACAGTGGTCATGCGGCTCACCTAGGTGGAGCGTTGATTGGTATGGTAGTGGCCCTTGTGATTTACCCCGAAGCTTTGGCCAGTAATTATCTTCCCATTTTAGCGATAACGTTGCCCTGCATCGCTTTTATCCTGCTCATTATTTACAAGCCGGAGTTTTTACTTACCACCTCCTTCAGAAAGAAGAAAATGCCCCGTACTATTGACCAGGAATACAATTACCGCAAGAAGCAGGAACAGGCAGATATTGACGGCATTTTAGAGAAGATACACCGGAAGGGAATGAAAAGTTTAACCAGAGAGGAAAGGGAAGCGCTGGAACGGTATTCACGCATGAATAAGTAAGTGATTGAGGAAAGAATTGTTTTGTTGGGAACAGCATTGAGCAATGAGCTTTGAGCCGTGAGCCATCAGCTTTCAGCCTGTTTCCTACCGCAATGACTTTTACTTGTCCTGCTGACGCAGGAAGCACCTGTGCTCACTGCTGTAAGAAAAGAGGCAATCAACGTTACTATTTACAGCTATACTTCAAAGTGCAGTTCAAAGGTCCCCTGGCCTCATCCGGCTTTGCCACCTTCTACAAAAGGAGAAGGAGAATGGAAATGAATCTATTTTCGGGATGACAAGGCATGAGG
>DASVSM010000615.1:0-1618 GCA_036388115.1 Flavisolibacter sp. | reverse complement strand
AAGAAAATTCTGCAGGAAGAAAACAGGTTGCCCATTCACCATATCATTGGCAACCACGATGTGTGGGGCTGGCAGGTGAAGGATGAGTCAATTAAGGTTGATCCGCTTTATGATAAGGCGTGGGCTGTTAAACAATACGGCTTAACAAACCGCTATTATTCTTTCGAAAAGAAAGATTGGAAGTTTATCATACTTGATAGTACCCAGCAGAACGGTGGGGGGTATATAGCCCGGCTTGACGACCCTCAAATGGCCTGGCTGGAGTCCGAATTAAAACACACTTCTTCCGATCAGCATATTTGCATCGCGTCACACATACCCATTGTTTCTTTTTGTTCGGCCATGTTTTGATGATCACCTGGAAAATGGTGATTGGAAGCTGTCGAGGGCATTGCTGCATGTGGATGCACGAAAGATTACACAGCTCTTCACAGGCTATAAAAATATCCGGTGCTGCCTGAGTGGTCACATTCATTTGCAGGATGCGGTAGAGTATAAGAATGTCCGCTACTATTGTAACGGGGCAATCAGTGGTAACTGGTGGGGCGGCGCCTTTAAAGGATTTGATCCTGCTTATGCATTGTTCCAATTTGGTAATGATGGCACCATCAGCAGGCAAATCATCAACTACGAATGACAACCCTTGTCAACAAATTTTTAACGGCGTCAGTCACAATATTTCCGGCTGATATGGTGTTATTACTGCGTGAAAGCCCTTTGTATGATTTCCATTTCTTTATCCATTGTATTGCTTCTGGCTTGTACCAAGCCGTCTGATAGCACCGAACCTGTTTCAACCGGTAATTCCCCTGATGCGGTAAATAAAACACTGATGCTGCAACTGGTAAACGATGTGCGGAAAAAGGGTTGCCAGTGCGGCGATACCTGGTACCCGCCGGCTGCGTCAGTCACCTGGAATGATGTGTTAGAAAAGGCGGCATTGAACCATAGCAGGGACATGTATCAGAACAATTATTTCAGTCATACTTCAAAGGACGGCACGGGTGCCGGCGTAAGAATTCAGCAGGTAGGATATAACTGGCGGAGTTACGGAGAAAACATCGCTATGGGGCATAAAGACGAAAAAGAAGTTGTTGCCGGATGGGTGAGCAGCCCGGGGCATTGTAAAAACATCATGAACAAAAACTATAAAGAAATGGGCGTGGCAAAAGTTGGCGGTTACTGGACACAGGAATTTGGTGCGAAGTAAACCTGAACGGTGATTTATAGGATTGAATGGGATTTGCAGGAAATAAACGAGTCGCTCTATATAGAGCGACTCTTCTATTATAAAGAGGGTCATTAGTTCCTTTCAATCCTTAAAATCCATCCGAATCCAGGTTCAGACTTATTTGCCTTATTTTAGTAAAATGGTTATGCGGTTTTGCTCCATTCTTCTTCTTAGCGTGTTTGCTGTCTCCTTTGCAAATGCACAATCGAAAGTACCCACAGCAGATGATGTGTTGAAACCGGTTTATGCAAAGGCCTTGAAAGAAAATAAAAAAGTAATGGTCATCTTTCACGCTTCCTGGTGCGGTTGGTGCCGAAAAATGGATTCCTCATTACTTGATAAAACGATTAAACCCCTGATCGAAAAGAATTACGAGATTGTCCACCT
>DASVSM010000614.1:0-4015 GCA_036388115.1 Flavisolibacter sp. | reverse complement strand
CAATAAAGAAGACGACAACGGTTAAAAAATTATTTGGCACCTGTTGTTACCGGTATTAAAACTGATCGTCAGTTATTTATGTAAAGTGAAATTTAACCCTAACTGTTTAGCATCAGTGGCATTACTAACATCAACAAGTCTTCGCCTTCTTCCTGTTCAGTAGGTTTAACAATGCCTGCTTTTGTAGAAGTTGCTAACTCAACCTTTACCTCGCTTGTTTCTGCGGCATTCAGCATTTCAATTAAAAAGCGGGCATTAAAAGCAATCGTCAGGTCCTCGCCATCGTAGTTGCATTTCATGCGTTCGTTTCCTTCAAAACTAAAGTCAACATCCTGGGCCGCTAATTGTAATTCGCTGCCGCTGATCTGAAGGGCTACCTGGTTAGTGCTTTTGTTGCTGAAGATACTTATGCGGCGCAGGGCACTTTGAAATTCACCTTTGCCCACCGTCATTTTATAAGGATTGTCGGCAGGAATGACCACTTTGTAATCAGGAAAGCGGGCATCAATCAGCCGGCAACTCATTTGTGTGGTACCATGTTTTACAAACAGGTGGTTGCTGTTGTAGCTTACCGTAATCTCGTCTTCATTTGTTGGCAATGCTGACTTTAAAAGGTTCAGCGGCTTTTTCGGAACAATAAAAGAATCATTCTTCGGACAGCTTACATCGGTTCTTTTATAGCGTACCAGCCTGTGTGCATCGGTAGCAACAAACTGGATATACTCTTTATTCAGTTCAAAGAAGACACCCGTCATGGCCGGACGCAAATCATCGTTGCTAACGGCAAATAAAGTTTTGTTGACAGCCGTCACCAATGCCGAGGACGTCATGGTAAAGGAGGTCGTATCATCGGCTGTAGGCTCTTTTGGAAAGTTGTCGGGATTCTCTCCCATTACTTTGTACTTGCCATTATCAGAAGTGATCTCAACAGCAAAACTTTTATCGATGTTGAAAGAAAGCGGCTGGTCGGGAATATTCTTCAATGAATCCAACAATATTTTGGCAGGAATACAAACCTTACCGGCTTCCTTTGCTTCAATGTCCAGTTGAATGCGCATCACAGTCTCCAGGTCGGTGGCTACTACGCTGAGTTTGTTCTTGTCAATCTCAAATAAAAAGTCTTCTAGAATGGGCAGAACAGTGTTTGCATTGATGACCCCGGCAATATGTTGTAGCTGCTTAAGCAATTGGTTAGAAGAAACAATAAACTTCATGTACGTTTAATTTCAATGGAGGCGAAACTAAGAATTTTTAGGCCAAAGTTTTGGACAGTTTATCAACGCTGATCTATTGGTAACTTTCGGGTTTTTAAAACCGCTGTGCGGCCCGTATTTTGAAGTAATGAATTGCTTTTGCAGAGAAGAGTTGACAATTAGCAACAGAATGCAGGACGCATTTAAAATATAACCGCTTACAGTGGCGGTGCAAACTGCAAACTGTTAATTGCTAACTTGTAATTATGGGGGTTGTTTGCGTTTAAAATCAAGTATGCTGGAAAAAATCTTTAGCTGGTCAAAGAAAAAAGAAGGGGAGGGAGAAACTGTAACGGGTGAGCCTGCTATACAGTTTGGCAGGTATTCGGATAACAACAAGCCAGTTGCTAAAGTAGAGAAGTGGAACGCAGCGGAAACGCTTTTTAAAGCAAAAAAATACGAAGAAAGTGTTCTTGCTTTTTTTGAATACCTCCGCGATGAGGCCGAAGACAATGTGAAAGTGGTAAAGGAGGAAGGGCAGCATAAATTCCTTTTCTACCAGGGTTCAAAAATCGTTCGTGGTTACTTTAACAAAGAGCAGATTGAAGCAGAGATTGTGCTGGCTCAAATGCCACAGCCCAGTGTGCCGGTGATGCGGCGCCTGCTGGAAATGAATTTCAATCTCTATTACAGCCGCTACTCTTTGCACGAAGGCAAGATCTACATGTTTTTTGATTCGGACATCGAAACATCCAATCCCAGCAAGCTATACTACGGACTGAAGGAACTTTCTACCAAAGCCGATAAGCAGGATGACCTGTTAGTGCAGGATTTTACTACGCTGCTTCCCATCGACATAGAACACATTGTACAAATTCCTGATGAAGAAAAAGCGGTGAAGCTTCGCTTCTTTAAGCAATGGATTGAAGAAACCATCAGCCTCGTTGGTACCATCGACAGCGATAAATATTCCGGTGGCATTGCCTACCTGTTATTGGCGCTTGCTTACCGCATTGATTATTTTATTGTGCCGGAAGGAAAGCTACAGGCGGAGCTGGAAAAGATTGTAGAGATCTATTTCCGGAAAGACAATCGCCAGGTAACAGAGAAAAACCAGGAGATGATGGATTGCTTTCAAAAGCTGGCAACAAAAGACAAAACCGAGTTTTATCCTTACTTGTTTCGGTCGAGGCATACCTTTTCAATTGTAACGCCGCAGAATTACAAAACTGTTGCCGATGCCATCTTCAATGCCAACCAGAACATAGCCTGGTACAAGGAACATAAGATGCCGGAAGTGGCTGCCAAGATCAGCGAGTATGGATTTTCGTATTGTCAGTACTCATACAGCTTACCAAAACCGGTAACCGAACTTTTTCAGCTGTTCATGATGATCAACTATCCGGAATTCTTTTCGGCTCTTGGCATTCAGGAGGTGTACTACGACAAAGAAAAAAATGAATACAACAAAGAAAAGATCAAGGAACAGGTTGATGACATCGTTAACCGCTGGAGGGAAAAATACCCTGAATTAAAATTTGATGTGGAGAAGCTGAAATATGATAACCCGGTAGCGTTTAATCAAACATTTACCACGGAAATTGAGTACTTAAATCTGGAAACCAGATAATGAACACGCAGCAGATCATAGAATTATTCAGGCCGGCAATCATTCAAATTGCCACGCAAAGCAGCACCGGCACCGGCTTTTATATAAAAGAGTTTGACTTGATCGTGAGCAATGAACATGTAGTAGCTAAGAATGCAGAGATCACCATGGCTGGGCGCCTGTTTGATAAACGCCTGGGCCGCGTGTTGTACACGGATAAAAAACATGACCTTGCTTTTTTACAGGCTCCGGCAGATGTGCCATTACCAGAAGTAAAACTTGGCAGTTACGAAGAGACACATGACGGTGACGTGGTGGTTGCCATCGGTCATCCTTTTGGTTTAAACTACACCGCTACACAAGGTGTGATATCAAAGGTGGACAGGGTGCGGGACGGCGTGAAATACATTCAGATTGATGCGGCAATCAATCCGGGTAACAGCGGTGGACCGCTGGTAAACAAAAGAGGGGAGATCATTGGCATTAATTCATTCATCATTAAGGGTGGCGACAACCTGGGTTTTGCGCTGCCGGTTAGTTACATAAAAGAAGCCCTTCAACTTTACCTGCCGTATAAAGGGCAAGCGTCTACCCGCTGCCATAGCTGTAATAACCTGGTATTAGCTACCAATATCGAAGCCACAAAATATTGCCCCTATTGCGGGTCCGAAGTAAAGCTGCCGCAACTGCCCGAGCGGGAAGCAAAACCAGTGGGAGTGGCCAAAACAGTTGAAGAAATTTTACAGGAACTGGGTAAAGATGTAAAGCTGGCAAGGGATGGCAACAATAACTGGAGTGTGAAGGAGGGAGGAGCTAAAATCAAAGTCAACTACAATCCGGAAAATTATTTTGTAGCCGGCGATGCGTATTTATGCCAGCTACCGGTTGACAGCACCCGCATCAAACCGCTGTATCAATTTTTGTTGGAAGAAAACTTTAAACTGGATGGCCTGGTATTGAGTTGCCTGAAGCAGAACATTGTGCTTTCCTGCATTATGTACGACCTGGATATGACCAAAGGAACCGGCATCCAGATGTTCCGCAACCTGTTTCAGCGTGCCGATTATTACGACCAGCTTTTGGAAAAAGAGTACGGGTGCCAAGAGTTGTTGGAAGAATAGTTTTTCCGTTTACCTTTTACAGGTTTACGGTTGAAAGATCTTTTTAACTGTAAACGGTAAATCGTAAACTGTAAACATAACATTGTGCAGAA
>DASVSM010000613.1:0-4628 GCA_036388115.1 Flavisolibacter sp. | reverse complement strand
GTGGTTGCTGGAACTTCCACATTAGCTGTTCCCATTCCTGCACTTTTGGATTGCCTGCATCCATGGCTCCTTTTGCTTCAAAAGAAAAATCATCCATTGTTTCCATGATCATAAACAGGCGGTTACCGGTGCGGTAAATCTCCATGTTCGTGATGCCGCCATCGGTGATACTTTTCTTTATTTCGGGCCAGCCGTTTTCGGCTTTGTGCCAGTGCTCGTATTCAGCAATGAGTGCAGGATCATCAACAAGGTCGAGGGCTAAACAATATCGTTTCATTTATGAATTGATTTAAATCTTTTATGCTTATGAATGATCGCTTTAAAAATGGCAGTGAGTATGCCAGGACTATCATTCCTTTTCAGCATACACTTCTTCCAGTTGTTTGGTGAGATATTTGAATGAAAGCGGGATGTCATTGGCAGGATTGGTTGTATTC
The DNA here is from genome assembly GCA_036388115.1 of Flavisolibacter sp. GTDB lineage: Bacteria > Bacteroidota > Bacteroidia > Chitinophagales > Chitinophagaceae > Flavisolibacter. The sequence goes on along the minus strand of DASVSM010000613.1, from coordinate 4,191 downwards.
CCTTCAATAAAAATATGCCCGGTGTACTTTACCTTTTTGAGTGCTCTTAAATAAGGTTTAAAATCATCGCCCATTACTCCCGGAAGGGAACGTTTTTCCTTTTCAGCAATCTCGCAATAGACCAGCAGGTCGCCGGCATCTATTATGCTTTGCGCCGATTCGCCTTCCCGCATCATGTGAAAGATATCCGCATTCAATTTAAAGGCCGGATGGTTCACTGCACGTACTACGTCAGCTGCCGACTTTAACGTAATCAGGAAATTCGTTTCCGTGGCTTCCAGGCTCTCCAGTGCAATCATGATTTTATACTTCTGTGCAACCGCAGCCAGCTTGCGGCACAACACGGCAAAATCGGCCTGCGCTTTTTGCTGGTCGTAACCGTCCGGAACTCTTCGTGCACCGCCACTGCCAAGAATGATCATTGACACGCCTGCTCTTTGTGCCCTTGAAAACACGGTATCGGCGTAGCCTAAAACCCTTGCCTCGTCTACATTTGGTCCTGCTATCTTCAACCGGCCACCAATGAATATGTTGCAGATGTGGACGTTGCATTTTGCCGCTTTGATTCGTGCAAGGTTTGCCCCGAACTGTTCTTCAGATAAAGAGGGTGAAAGCATCCGGCCGACTGATTCGCCCAGCATACGAAAGCCCGATGCGTAAATAAGGCTGTCCTGTTCCAGGGGTGCAACAATGCCCAGGGAAGGGGTCTTTTCTTTTGGTGTTGTAAAGGCGCTGAACAGAAAAAGAAAGATCGTGGCTGCAACAATTCCAAAGGTTAGTTTCATGTGTCTTGTTTTAAAGGACGGTTAAAATACGCCATATCCGATTGACTTGAGCCTCAATTAGCCCTTCATCTCCCCAATCATCCTTACTGTTTCGCCGGTGTCTTCCACTTCGTAAATATGCGGCTGTGCGTCGCGGTTGTTTGGCGTATGAAGTATCATCATCAACTTACCTTCAAAGGTTGTGAACAGCATACCGTGACCGCCATCTTTTGAAAACAATGGCTTTGGATCATGTCTCCATGGTCCTGCTAATTTTCCCGAGTCTGATATGGCTGTTCCAACCGTATAACCACCCTCCGTAAAGCTTGACCATATCATAAACAACTTGCCTGACTTACTCTTCATAAAGTAAGGAGCATCGGTAACATAACAACCTTCAGTGGGCGATGCAATGCGTACCCACGGTGCAGAGTTAGCCCGGAATAATAATTTAGGTCCGCCGATGGTGTCCGATAAATCAGCCGTCATCGGAACGGCTTCGATAGTGCCGTTTGATACCTGCACCCACTCATGTGCATACACCATATAAGGGATCCCGTTTTCCTCCCACAAGGTTCCATCTAACGTCATCATCGATGGAGGAAGAACCGCCTGGTTCTGTAATGCTTTGAAAGGGCCTGTTGGCGAATCGCCGACCAGTATTGCCGAACCGCGAACAACCCGTGGCCGCCAGGCCAGCCATTGTTCCTGTAATAGAGTGGTTGTGCTGAATGTTACGAAGAGATAATACCTGCCTTTGTACACCTGCATTTCCGGCGCCCAGATGGATTGAATAACGGTATCGCCCCAATGCCTTTCCGGTGTTTTATAAATGGTTTGCGGACCGTACCAGTTCACGAGATCTTTACTCGTGTATTGCACTACACTGGCACTTCGGCCCGGACCAACCATGTAATAGGTGCCGGTTTTTTTATCGGGCACAATGCAGGCATCGCGAAGCTTAATGTCTTTTAATTTGATGCTGGCCGGAGGGCCTTGCGCTGCCGTTCTTTCCTGCTTAAACAGGCAAAGGAAAAGAAGAATAGATGCAATACAATTTTTCATTTTATTAATTGAAAGCAGATGGTTTTTTGCACCAGATGCTGCCTGTTGTTCTGAACGTACACGCTGTGCGACGCAACAGACGCTTCATAGCAGTACCAGCCTCTGGTTCACAAGTAGAACGTTGAAGGTTCAATGTTGAATGTTTAAAGTTGTTGCAGCTACAGTCACGCTGTTTGAACCATAGAAACTTTAAACATTGAACCTTCAACTTCTTAAACTTTACACCTTTGTTTTCCGATATGAAATTCAAACGGAGACACTATTTAAATTTCTGATTGAAAGGCGTATTCCCCCGAACCAAGTTCATACACAGCCCTGCCGTTTTCGGTGCGGACAAACTTTACCCCTTTCGCGGCAGCAGCCGGCTTGCCACTTTCCGTGACAGACGCTTTGCCGGCCGGAACAAAAACCGTTGCCGTTGTGTTGGGTGGAATACTCACTTTCATCATCAGCTTTCTGCCTTCCTGCCTGTACTCCGAAACCACTGTTCCATTGATAGATTGGAACGAACCTTTCACCCAGCTTATCGTTTCCAGCACGGCTGGCCTGATGATGATCTTTTTAAAACCGGCGCTGCTTTCATCGCTGCTGATGCCAACGAGATCATTGAAAAACCATTCGTTGATTTGTCCGAGCATAAAATGGTTTTGCGAGCCAAAGTTGCCCACGGAGGCGTCCCATTTTTCGGTTAAGCTAGTGGCGCCCATTTTTAACTGGTAACCATAGCCCGGTTTTTCGGATTGATTGTTCATATCGAATATCACATCCGACCGGCCTTCTTCTGCCAGCGCTTTTAACAGGAAGCGGTAACCAACGTCACCGGAAGTAAGACCGTTACCCCGCTTGCGTATGTCGGCAACAATCGCTTCTACCAATTGCGGACGATGTTCCGGTGCAGCCAGATTTAAATACAGTGCCATGGCATTGCAGGTTTGTGAGCCGGTGGCGTATTGTCCTGTTTCGGGTTTGTAAAATTCTTTGTTGAAAGCATCGCGAATGTTATCAGCAGCTTTTGCATACGTTGCTGCATCACTTTCATTACCCAACAATTTTGCAATGCGGCTCATGATCCAGTTGTCGTAATAATAAATGGCGGTGGCCGTGTAAGGCACAGGCGTAAGCTGCGAACCCCACGGCGGTTTCGGACCCAGGTCGTACCAGTCGCCCAGGCCTGCCGTGAGTATGTTGGCTTTTGCAGAAGAGGCCAAGAAGGCAACATAGCGTTTCATGTCCTTGTAATAGGTTTTCAGCAGCGAAATGTCGCCGGAGAAAATGTATTGCTGCCAGGGTACAATGATAAAGGCGCTTCCCCACTCCGGCGAGTTGCGAAAACCATCCGTTAGTTTTTTGGTGGAAGCAATAAAATATTCCGGTGCGATGTTGGGAATGAAGCCGGTATCGAGTTGTGCATCGGCCATGTCCTGCATTGCTTTTCTGAAGAGTGGCGCCATGTCAAAATTGTAACGCAGGGCGGGCCCGTTCAAATGAGCCTCTTCCAGCCAGCCTAATTTTTCCCGTTGCGGACAATCGGTCATGAGGCTCATCATGTTGCTTCGCTGCGCCCAGCGGACAAGGCCATAAATGCGGTTGAATAATTCGTTTGATGTTTGGAAAGTACCAATGGGCGTGGAAGACGAATGGACGATCACATCTTCCAGTAATTCTATTTTTGGAAGGGCGCCGCCTTCCTTTGCCGCATACAACTCCACCTGCAGGTACCTCGCTCCCTGGTAAAAGAATTTCGGGAACCATTCTTCTGCTCCTTTGCCTGAAAGCGTGTATTGCCACCAGGCCGGCCGCACACCATCCTGCGTGGCAGAGGCCCGGTCGGCCAGGCCATCCTTGCCTAGTAATTCTGTGGGTATCACGCGAACGGAAGAACCCGCGGGGCCGGCCACTTTAAGGCGCGGCATCATGGAAGCGTTCTGGCCGAAATCATAGATCCACACCCGTGGTTTTACTTCGTTTGCTTTGACAGCTTTGAGGGTATCAATGGCCTTGATGGGAGGCGCTGAACACGATAAACCTTTCAGCTTTCCACCCGGGCCAGCAGTTACGGTGACAGCCTTCCAACTGGCGTCGGTAACAAAGCCGGCGGCATCCCATCCGGCCTGTACCAAACGGGCGTCGTAATCTTCACCGGCAAATACATTGTTGAAGGTTACCGGTCCTTTGGAAGCTTTCCAGGAGGCATCTGTTGCCACTGTTTCAACTGTGCCGTCTTTGTACGTTAACCGCAGTTGCGCAATGGCTTTCAGCAAACCAAAACTGTTTAAGAATTTTACGTAGCGAACACGGTCCGGCTTAATGTTGTACATGCCGTTGCCCAAAATAATTCCGACAGCGTTATCACCTTTTTTTA
>DASVSM010000612.1:0-1901 GCA_036388115.1 Flavisolibacter sp. | reverse complement strand
AATTCTCATCATTCTATTTTGCTTTACATTCAACCCAAATAACTCTCATGGCATCAACAGAAGACTTCCTGCAAAACATAAAAGACGGCTATACATTCAAAGGCGAGGCAATGAAAATCGGAAGGGCCGTTTTAAATGGCGAAGTGGTTGAAGGTGCAGATATTTACCTGCCTTTAAAAACAATGAATCGTCATGGCCTGATTGCGGGTGCTACCGGTACCGGTAAAACAAAAACACTACAGGCCATCAGCGAAGGATTAAGCGATGCCAGTGTTCCTGTATTGCTGCTGGACATTAAAGGCGATCTGAGCGGTATTGCTGCAGCAGGTACATCAAACGAAAGAATAGAAGAACGTTCTAAGCTGACAGGCTCCGATTACAAACCGCAAGCTTATCCCGTTGAACTTTTGACATTGAGCAACGATAAATCCGGCGTTCGGTTAAGAGCAACGGTAAGTGAATTTGGCCCCGTGCTTTTGTCAAAGATCCTTGGGTTGAATGACACGCAGGGCGGCATTGTTGCCATGATCTTTAAGTACTGCGACGACAGCAAACTTCCGCTTCTTGATTTAAAAGATTTCATCAAAGTATTGCAATACGTAACGGCAGAAGGCAAGGCTGAAATTGAAAAAGTCTATGGTAAAATCTCCACTACTTCTACAGGAACAATCCTGCGCAAGGTCATTGAGCTGCAACAGCAGGGCGCAGATGATTTCTTTGGTGAGAAAAGTTTTGAAGTAGATGATCTTATGCGTATTTCCGACGATGGCCGTGGCGTGATCTCTGTTCTGCGTGTAACGGAACTACAGGACCGGCCAAAGATGTTCTCCACCTTTATGTTGCAATTGCTGGCTGAACTCTATGCCTCCGCACCGGAAGAAGGCGACCTGGATAAACCAAAGCTGGTCATCTTTATTGATGAAGCCCACCTTGTGTTTGATGAGGCATCCAACGTGTTATTGGACCAGGTGGAAACTGTTATTAAGCTGATTCGCTCCAAAGGCATTGGTGTTTTCTTTTGCACACAAAACCCAATGGATATTCCGCAAGGTGTGTTGGGGCAACTGGGGATGAAAGTGCAGCATGCACTTCGTGCTTTTACAGCCGTGGACCGCAAAGCCATTAAGCAGGCAGCAGAAAATTATCCGGAAACAGATTTTTATAAAACAGAAGACTTATTAACCCAGCTGGGCATTGGTGAAGCGTTGGTTACGATGCTGAATGAAAAAGGCGTTCCAACGCCGCTTGTGCATGTTCTGCTGCAGCCGCCAAGAAGCCGTATGGATATTTTGAGCAATGACGAAGTAAATAAGCTGACAGGTAATTCCAAATTGGTGAGTAAATACAACCAGGAGGTAGATAGTGAAAGTGCCCATGAAATTCTCACCCAAAAAATAGCGCTGGCCGAACAACGCCAACAGGAAATTGTGCAAATGGAACAACAGGCCAAAGAAGAAGTGAAGGCACAAAAAAGAACCGCAACAACTACAAGAAAAGAAAAAGACTGGACCGACAGTCCTGTTGTTAAGCAGGCAGGAAGAACTGCTGCTTCTATCTTAACCCGATCGCTGCTGGGTGTATTAGGGTTAGGCGGAAGCGCAAGAAAAAAGAAAACGGGTTGGTTTTAGGTGAGTGGCCCGCCCTAAAACCTTACCTGCAACCCCGCACCAATCAGCGACTTGATCTGCAATGCAGGCGATCTTCCATTCTTTCCAAAGATGCGCACGTCATCATCGTAAATGAAATCAATGTTCCAGGTAGCGGCGAGGACCCGGGAAAGTTTCACTGAAAAAACATTGGTCATAAGAAGATCGATGTTTTGCGGGTTGTGCCGGTAGTTGGAAAACAGGTCAAGCCTGCCGCGGTACTGGATGCTGGCGCTGATCTCCTTAATGTAATTG
>DASVSM010000611.1:0-3774 GCA_036388115.1 Flavisolibacter sp. | reverse complement strand
GAATAAGGGTTAACTATTGACATCATGTATCAACACATTATCAGACCCCCAACGCTTTTTCTGCCGGCAAATCTCTGCATTGTTACGGATCTGGTCTTTGATCCAGTGCGGTTTGTTATATGCATTAAAATGCAGTTGGCCTTCTTTCTCATCGGTGCTGTAAATTATAACATTGCCAACACCAAACATGCGGTAAAAGAAGGGTTCCTCAATCGTGGTATCTCTTACCCGGTATAATTCTGTTTCATTGGTCCGTTTTGTAAAAATTCCGCTTGATACAATCAGCCGTTGGTCCGTTAAAGTGAATTTTGTTGCGTTCACCACCAGGTATTTCCAAAAGGCAAAACCAATGGGAAGCAACAGAAGCGCATATAAAACCGGCGTATCGGTAACAATAGCAAGTACAACGATGCCGATGGCCGCAAGCCCGGCCAGTACAAAGCTTTTCAGGTTCACAATTTGTGAAGGTGTACATTGATGAATGGTTACTTCCGGTTCCATAGTAAAAATTTATAGGCCTAATATAGTTAAATTTGCGGGTCTCTATCCTCACTTCAAAACCTAAATTATGGAAACAACTACTAGCGAAAAGCATGCTATTCATACAACAAATGATTTTCTTCCATTGCAGGGTACCGACTATGTTGAATTTTATGTGGGCAATGCCAAACAAGCTGCCCATTATTACATGAGCGCCTTCGGCTTTCAGGCTATTGCCTATGCCGGCCCCGAAACGGGCATGAAAGACAAGGTCAGCTACGTGGTGCGTCAGAACAAACTAACATTTGTGCTAACCACACCATTAAGGGCCAATAATGAAATTGCTGATCACATTTATCAACATGGCGATGGTGTAAAGTTCCTGGCCCTGCGGGTAGATGATGCTACCGCTGCCTGGGAGGAAACCACCAAACGTGGCGGCAAAAGCTATATGAAGGCAACACATTTAAAAGACGGCAATGGTGAAGTTGTGTTAAGTGGTATTCATACCTATGGCGATACAGTGCATCTGTTTGTGGAAAGAAATGCTTACACCGGACCTTTCATGCCCGGCTTTCGTGCCTGGAATAACCCGCATTTTGCACCAGCCGATACGGGTCTTTTATATGTTGATCACTGTGTTGGAAATGTAGGCTGGAATCAAATGAACCCCTGGGTGAAATTTTACGAAGAGGTGATGGGGTTCAGGAATATTCTAACATTCGACGACAGTGATATCTCAACCGAATACTCAGCTTTAATGAGTAAGGTAATGAGCAACGGTAACGGGTTTGTAAAATTCCCGATCAATGAACCGGCGGAGGGAAAGAAAAAATCGCAGGTGGAAGAATACCTGGAGTTTTACAATGGGGAAGGAGTGCAACACGTTGCACTGGCTACCGCTGATATTGTTTCTACCGTAAAAGATCTGAAAAGCAGGGGCGTGGAATTTCTGCAGGTGCCAACTTCTTATTATGATGACCTCCTAGATCGTGTTGGGACAATAGACGAGGACCTGGAGCCGTTAAAAGAATTAGGTATTTTGGTTGACAGGGATAATGAAGGATATCTTTTGCAGCTCTTTAGCAAACCCATTCAGGACAGGCCAACGCTTTTCTTTGAGATCATTCAGCGCAAAGGAGCCAAAAGCTTTGGTAAAGGAAACTTTAAAGCTTTGTTTGAAGCCATTGAAAGGGAGCAGGCGGAGAGAGGAAATCTATGAGACGATTAATCGGTAGGTCCGTTAATTGGCCTATCCGGCGGGACTTTACAAATGAAGTGAACTGCCCTGCTGATCAACAGGTTTACAGATTAACTCATGAACATTTGATTCCGCCGATTTTTGAAATTTTCTTAGCATATAAAACCAGAACTTGCCACTATATAGAATTCTGTCGCATGAAAAACCTCTTACTCAGCAGTTTCATTCTTTTATCCGTAGCGGCATGGAGCCAGGGAACGCAGGTATCTTTTGTTGATTTTCAGCGAAGCCTGCCGCGTCCTTCTATTGCGATGCAAAAAAAGCTCGACACGTTGCAAAAGCAGTTTGCAGCCAAAGGTTTGCAATGGCCGGCCAAGTACATGTATGTCCGTTCGTTTAAGTATGATGCGCAATTGGAGGTCTGGGTAAGTAATAGTCGCAAAGAACCTTTCAAGCTTTTTAAATCATACCGGGTTTGCGCATTGGCAGGGTCTCTTGGTCCAAAGCGATTGCAAGGGGATTACCAGGTGCCGGAGGGATTTTATTATATCAATGAATTCAATCCCAACAGCAATTATTACTTGTCGCTGGGATTAAATTATCCCAATGCATCCGACAAAATTTTAAGCGATCCTGTGAAGCCAGGGGGCGACATTTATATTCACGGCAGTTGCGTTACCGTTGGCTGTATTCCCATTACCGATCCGCAGATAGAAGAGTTATATATTCTGGCCGCCCATTCGAAAGGTGCAGGGCAGGATTATATTCCGGTGCACATTTTTCCGGTGCGCTACGACAATAAAAAAAGCGTTGAATATTTGTCAACCCTTACAAAAACTGATGACAAGCTGAAAGCGTTTGCTTCAAAGCTGGAAGCTGTGTATGATCATTTTGAGGTAACCCGGCAGTTGCCCATTATAATGACAGACAATTTTGGAGAATATCAGTTCGATGGACTCTCAAAGAAAGTACAACCGAAGCCTGTTGAAAAACCAAAAAAGGTTCCGGTGCAGCATCGCATTCGCACTATTACAAACCTGGCTGATGTGGTGCTGCAATGGCCGCAATTTCAGGGCGGAGGGCAAAACTTTCTCAAGTACCTCGACCAGCTAAGCAAAACATTAGCGCCTGCTTTGCCACAAGGCATCAGCAAGGCCAATATGGTTGTAGAATTTATTATTGACTCGGATGGCGTTCCTACTAATTTCCATGTAACACAAGGCGTAAACGATGATTTTAACGACGATGTGATTACAGTGATGGAAAAAATGCCGGAGTGGGAGCCTGCTATTTTAGACGGAAAGCCGGTGGCTAAAAAGATCAGGCAAAGTTTTGTGATCGCGAAATAAAGAACGTTCGTTTTAAGAGAATAAAAAAGCAGCCTTAGGCTGCTTTTTTAGTATAACTACGATAAGGCATTCAGTACTTTCTCTTATTCATTAACCGGTACTTTACCTCTTTGTACGTAATTACCATAACAAAAAATTAGGGCATAATCGCCATTGTCTGGCATGCTCATCCGTACTACTTTTGTATCAGCAACAATGCGAAAAACCAATATCTGATCTGAAAAACCAAAACTAACTTGTTCCTTTGAAAACCAACCAATCCAGTATCTCTAAAAAACCAGTTCTTTAAAATCCGTTATCTATTGAAACCCGTTTTTAATCAGTATCCAGAAAACCCGTCCAGTTCCTATTGAAAACTACAGGCGTCCAATCAAGAATGAAAATCCGACAACAAAACCTAAAACCGCCTGAAATAATTATCCCCGCTAAAAGCGGGGATTTTTTTATCGTGTTTTTCACCTTCAGGCAGCATAGCTTCCTTTTTGAAAAGGATCATTATTTTTAATGGTTAGCCGGGGCTGGAGATTACGGTTTGTTAGCGTCTTCAATTTTTCTGTTGTACTATAAGCCATTACCGAAACTGGCTCTTCATCTTCCTTCTGGTAAAAAATTTCGATCATGAGGTCTTGCAACTCATAAAGATCAATGATGAAATTACCTTCTGCCCGCGTTTGCAAAAATGTACCGCTCTTTAAAAGAAGATCGGCCTGCTGAGCATAATTCAATTGATAAAAGGTGGAAGAA
>DASVSM010000610.1:0-2559 GCA_036388115.1 Flavisolibacter sp. | reverse complement strand
TTTTGCGTTGAGGCCTGTACGTTTGAGGAAATTGTTTGTATCGGCGCCGGCGCCAAACAAATAAACCTGGTACGGCACGCCGCTACGGATGTAATCGCCGTTCACCAGATAATCGTAACCCTTTTCTGCATTACCAATTCGCTGCTTGCTGGGCGGAATAGGAACGGGTTCATCACCGGTTGTTCGAATAATGAAGGCAGAAAAGGCTACAAAACATATGATGGAAGAAAGAAGAAAGATCTTTCTCATGAAGTACAAATTTTGATAAAGATACTTGGCGATGAAAGCTTACTTGCCATAAACCTCCAGCATTTTTTTCAGGTCTTCCAGCGTGTTAATCTCGTCCGGTTTTTTATCGTGCCGCCAGCGGCTCATTCGCGGAAACCTAAGCGCCACGCCGCTTTTGTGGCGACTGCTGGCTGCAATGCCTTCAAAGGCAATTTCAAAAACAAGTTCCGGTTTTACCGTACGAACAGGACCGAATTTCTCCAGTGAGTTCCGTTTAACGAATGCATCCACCTGTGCAAACTCTTTATCGGTCAGGCCCGAATAGGCCTTTGTAAACGGAACCAGCTTCTCGCCATCGCGAACAGCAAACGTGTAATCAGTGTATAAGCCGCTTCGTCGGCCGGCGCCTTTCTGCGCATAAATCATCACCGCATCTATCACCAACGGATCAATCTTCCACTTCCACCAATCACCTCTTCGTCTGCCAGTTCCGTAAATAGAAGATTTACGTTTGATCATAAAACCTTCCGCGCCGGCTTCCCTGGAACCTTCCCGCAAGGAAGCTAATTCTTCCCAGGTATTGTATTCAACCACATCAGATAGTAAAAGCGTTGGATGATGAATCTTCTTCACGACTTCTTCCAACTTTTCTCTTCGTTCAATTAACGTTTTGCTGCGCCAGTCTTCTCCTTCATACTCCAGTAAATCATAAGCAAAGAAACCAATCGGCGCTTCCTGCAATTGTTTTTTTGTGACGTTCTTTCTGCCGATGCGTGTTTGCAGCAAAGCAAATGGCAGCGGCTTTCCATCTGCCACCGGAATGATCTCGCCGTCCAGCACAATGCCGTTCGGTAACATATCTTTCAGCGAATAATATTCGGGGAACTTTTCAGTCATCAATCCTTCTCCCCTGCTCCAGACAAACATCTCATCCTGGCGTTTAATAATTTGTCCACGAATGCCGTCCCACTTCCATTCCACCTGCCATTCCGCTGGTTCGCCTAAAGTTGATAGATCTTCCTCAATGGCATAAGCAAGATAGAATGGATAGGGTTTTGAGACATCTGCACTCACGCCATGTTCGCCGAGTAATTCATCAAACGTTATAGTAGATGGATCCCATTGGCCGCTGATGCGGTGCGCAATGACCGATGATTCAATGTTGAGCACTTTAGCCAATGCATTGACCATCACACTTTGCGATACGCCAATGCGAAAGCCACCGGTAATGAGTTTATTGAACACAAATTGCTCGCCCTTATTCATACCCCGCCAGCTTTCTAAAATGAAACCTTTCTTGCTTTCTTCGCTTTCTTTTTCTACCGACTTCAACCCTTCAATGTAATAATGCAGGGGGTCAGCATGCTGGTGTTCGGGGTTGCTTTCAGGTAACAGCAAGGCTATCGTTTCGGCAAGGTCGCCAACGGTATGATAGCTTTCTTCAAACAACCAAAAAGGCAGGCCTGCTACCTCTATTGCATAGGAAGCTAATTGCGTGGTATTAACCGCACGTTTGGGCCTGCGGCCACTGAACAAAGCAATCACCCATACCTTATCTTTCTCATCTGCCTCTGAAGAAAAATAATGAACGAGCGCATCCAACTTATCATTGGTTTTTGTGCTTGTGCCGACTTGTGTTACCAGTTCTGCAAACTGCCGCATGAAGATTTTTAATTCAAGATTTTAAAAGCCAAGATTTGATTCAATCATTCACTTCGTTGTTCAATGTTTCTTGCTCACCTGTTTCTTTATTGCCTTCTTCTTCATCATCACCGTATTCTGTTCTCACTTCTTTGGCGTTGATGCCCTGCTCCTTTAGATACCGGCTAAAAGCTGACTGGAAACCATGTGTTGCGTACACGCATTCTGCTTCCGTTGCTCTGCAGGCTTTCAATAATCCATCCCAATCAGCATGGTCACTCAGGATGAAGCCGGCATCAGCATTTCTACGCCGTACGGCACCACGTACCTGCATCCACCCGCTGCATACACCAACTTCAAATGGTGCAAAGCGGCGTATCCACGGCGATCCTTCTGCACTGGATGGTGCAATTACAACCGCGCCTTTTAGTGCCTCTTTTGGCGTATCGGGAGTAACTCTTATGACTTCCGGTAATTTCCATCCGGCGTTGACAAGTGCCATGTGCAGGTTGTAAACGGCACCATGGACAAATATTTTATCGGTGATTTCTGATAGCGGTTGCAATAAGCGTTGTGCCTTTCCTAAACTATAAGCAATAAGAATCGACGACTTTCCAACCACCTGGTTTTCTCGTACCCATTCCTTGACACCCTTGTAGATCTCCTGTTGTGGCTTCCATTTATAGATAG
>DASVSM010000609.1:0-6570 GCA_036388115.1 Flavisolibacter sp. | reverse complement strand
AAAAGTTATCATCATTGGCGCCGGCATTGTTGGGGAGTATGCGGCAAGGGCGGCCCTGGCATTAGGCGCCTCGGTAAAAGTTTTTGATAACAGCGTTTATCGGCTAAAGCGACTGCAAAATAATATTGGCCAGCGCTTATGGACATCGGTGATTGAACCCCGCATGTTGGCCAAGCAATTAAAAACCTGCGAGGTAGCGGTGGGTGCTCTAGGCAACGAAACCGGCCGCACGCCCATTGTTGTTACCGAAGAAATGGTGAGCAGCATGCGTACCGGCAGCGTTATCATTGATGTAAGCATTGACCGTGGCGGCTGTTTTGAAACTTCCGAAATTACCACGCACCAGAGCCCTGTGTTTACCAAGTATGGTGTGATCCATTATTGCGTGCCTAATATTCCTTCCGGCTTTGCCCGTACGGCCTCGCAGGCTATCAGCAATGTGCTGATGCCGCTGCTTTTGGAAGCCGGTGACGATGGCGGATTTGAACACATGGTATGGCACCAGGTTCACCTGCGTAGCGGCATCTATATGTTCAAAGGGGCATTGACAAATTTCTACCTGAGCGAACGGTTCGGCTTGAAGTATACCGATCTTAACCTGCTCATTGCGAGTCAGCGGTGAGGTATCATTTTTTATTCTACATTTAGTCTCTAAATAACATAAACACTTATTCTATGGGACTTTTTAAAGGCGGGAATCCCGCGATGTCGGAAAAAACTTTTGAACAGCTTCAATATGTTGATGGTGATGCCATGACGGTGCGGGGCACGATGCACAAATTTGGCCTGATGTTCATTATGCTGCTTGGTGGTGCTTCGTTTACGTGGAGCATGTTTTATAAATCCGGGCCTGAAGCGGTCATGCCCTGGATGTGGGGTTCGCTCATTGGCGGTTTTATCCTTTCTCTTGTTATCATTTTCAAAAAAACATGGGCGCCTTTCCTTGCGTTAGGTTATGGCTTGCTGCAGGGTTTATTTCTTGGAGCCATATCAGCATTCTATGATTCCGCCTTTGCTGACAGATATCCGTCCATTATCATGCACGCGGTACTGTTGACATTCGGCTGCGCTGCTGCCATGTATGTTCTCTATCACACCGGCGTTATTAAAGCAACCAATACATTCAAAAAGGTTGTGATGACGGCTACAGCAGGCATTGCCTTCTTTTACCTGATTTCCATGGTGCTGCGTTTGTTCGGTATCCAGATGCCTTTCCTTCATGACAATGGGGCGATCGGCATCGGCATTAGCCTGGTGATCGTTGTAGTAGCTGCCTTAAATCTTGTCCTGGATTTTGACATGATGAGAGAAGGCGCAGAGCAAGGGGCGCCAAAATATTTTGAGTGGTATTGTGCTTTTGGCCTGATGGTAACAATTGTTTGGCTATACCTCGAGATCTTAAGATTATTGGGAAAGCTGAACTCAAGAGATTGATCAGTTCACATTTATGATAAAAAAACTCAACCCAGGCGGTTGAGTTTTTTTATGTTGGCATTGCCTGTTTCACGGTGCAGGCGCTCTTATTCATGCCTGTAGCATACACTATGAAGAAATTAATAGGTACTGCCGCCGCTATCAGTCGTAATGTAACGGAAGCTGTTTTTGGTTGCGCACTGTCCCTTACCGCGGCCATAACCAATGCTTTTCAGGCAATTCGCAATAATGAACCATATTCATCGAAGGAGAATGGTTTAATTTTCAGGCTTATCTGAATCATTAAACAATGGCAGAATCATTACCCGAAGTTTGGTTGCGCGGCCCCGTGGAAGGCATCCCTGTTTTATTACAACCTGCAGCGCATGCTTTGTTACAGGCTATGGAAGAAATCAATGAATTGATGAAAGATTTTCCTGACCGTTTATTGTGGGAGCACCCAGCGGGTGTTGCTTCTCCCGGCTTTCATCTATTACATATTGCCGGAGTGCTCAACCGGTTGTGTACTTATGCAAAAGGAAACCTATTGAACGAAGAGCAACTCGCTTATCTGAAAGCAGAAAACACACCGAACGAATCCACCGCAAAAGAGCTCGTGGCACAACTGGAAAAACAGGTTCAACGTACGCTGGAACAATTGAAGGCAACGGATGAAGCAGCTATAAAAGACGCAAGAACAGTGGGAAGAAAAGCCTTGCCTTCTACCGTGCAAGGACTTTTATTTCATGCAGCAGAACACACCATGCGCCACCTGGGGCAACTATTGGTAACAGTGAAAATAGTGAAAGCAGGAAACAGCATTTAACGATCTGCTTCCTGCTTTGTTATTTGCTTAACTGCCTGTTTTGCGGTTACTGCTGTTGCGGTCGCCCGACTGGCGCAGGTCCTCCGTGTACTGATCATCTTCCCGGTCAATGTTTTCACCGCCTCCGTTTTGCGCACCGGTTTGTGATGTTTGTTGCTGGTTGCCTACGCTTTCGTTGCTGTTCTGACGCTTGTCTCCTTGTGCCTGGTTAGGGTTACTGCTTTGACCGCCATTGTTATTCACTGCCATAACATTGTATTTTAAGAAGTAGCTCAAAAAACAGTGCCACTTGTTGAACGGAAAGACATCTAAGCATGAAGCTGAACGAAATATTTTTTACCTCCTTTTTGGCCACGTTTAGCTTCGGAAAGAAAGCGATGTCTTGGTATTTCAAAACAAAGCATTACACTTGCGCAAACTCAGAGTCATGCCTTCTGCCCATCTTGAAGTTTGTGCGTTTACCATTCAATCCTGCCTTATTGCCGAACAGGCAGGCGCTATCCGTGTGGAATTATGTGATAACCCGATTGAAGGCGGCACAACACCCAGTTTTGGCACCATTAAAACCGTGCGGGAAAAACTGGCTATTCGCCTGTATCCCATCATTCGTCCTCGCTCAGGCAATTACTTTTATGACGATGATGAATTTGAGATTATCCGAAAAGATATTGCTGTCTGTAAAGAGATCGGTTGCGATGGCATTTCCGTTGGTGTCGGTACCATCAATGCAGAAATTGATATGGAACGAATGAAACGAATTGTGGAATGGGCTTACCCGATGGGGGTAACATGCAACCGTGTTTTTGACGGCACACCCGATGCTTTTAAAGCATTGGAAGAACTGATTGACTGCGGCTGCGAAAGGGTACTTACATCAGGACAAAAAACCGCGGCACCGGATGCAGCCAGTGTACTGGCAAAACTTGTACAACAGGCAGGCGACCGCATTATCATCATGCCTGGCGCCGGTATTAAAAGCACTAACATCGCACAACTAAAAGCGCAGTGCGGCGCCAGGGAATATCATACATCGGCAAGAGCGGTAAGGCCGAATCCGCTAACGTATATTAACGCACAAGTGAGTGATTATGGCAATGTCTATATTGCCGACGAAGAGGAAGTAAAAAAAATGGTGGCTTTACTGTCTAATGAATAGCTCAATTCTCAAACAACCTGTTTAATCTTCTGCACTTCCCCCTGATGCTTCCTTGCGTCCCTGGTTGGAAGAACGGCCTGTATCGCCATCATGATTCTTAGAATGATCGCCGCTGCCATGTTTCACATCTGAACGTTCGGGATTAGGCTTTTCTGAAGAGGGTTTGGTATTCGCGTCTTCTGCATGACCTTTGCCGGAATTGCTTTTATTATTGTTGCGGTTTGCACTATTGGGCATATCGTATGATTTTAGAAAGGAAGCGTTGAAAATATAATGCCATACTCGGGCTATATCACAACAAAAGGTTGTTGGAACAGGTGGCAGTTAGCTTATTTTCAACCGCTTCATCAACTCCTCTTTATAAGTGGAGCTAACAGGAACTTCCTGTTTGCCGATCTCAACCACATTGCCTTGCACGGCATTGATCTTGTCCATCGCAACAATATAGGAACGGTGAATGCGAAAGAAACGGGTTTGCGGCAACATCTCTTCCATCATTTTTAAATGAGCACTTACCAACATTGTTTTTTCTTTCATGAATATCTTCGAGTAATCTTTCAATGCTTCCACGTAAAGAATATCATCGAATATCACTTTCACCAACCGGCTGTCTTGTTTTAAAAAGACGTGATCGCTTTGTGGTGATACAGCAACGGGTACTTCGGGGCCCCTCATTATTGCTTCTGCTTTTTCAATTGCTTCACGAAAGCGTTCTTCCGTAATGGGCTTTACCAAATAATCTATTGCCTTCAGGTCAAACGCTTTGGCAGCGTATTCGGCATAAGCAGTGGTAAAGATGATGTGTGGCGGATTTTTTAAGGTGGAAAGAAAGTCAATGCCTGTTTTATTTGGCATGTTGATGTCGAGAAAGATAACATCAATCTCATTTTGATAGAGCGCTTCATACGCTTCCGCCACATCACGACAGGCCGCTTTAATTTCCCAGCTTGCGAGTTTGTTCACGTACATTGCCATCAGGTCGCGGGCCAGCGGTTCATCGTCAACAATAATGCAGTGGATCTTTTTCATAACAGCGGACAGCTTAAGCGGAACAAATAAACATCATTTGCAGCGGCTGCAGAACAGGTGGCTTTATTGCCATAGTAATGTTGCAAACGCCGTTGCATATTTTGCAAACCGATGCCACCGGTTTTATTGTTTCGGTGAGGATCAAAATTATTTTGAATACTTACCGACAGCTCTCCCTGCGAAATGTTGATATCAATAACAATACGGCTGCCTTTTTTGTCTACCGAATATTTAAAAGCATTTTCAATTGCAGGCATTAACAGGAGCGGTGGAATAGTGTAGTTATTACTATCGCTCCTGTAGTTAAAGATGACCTCCGTTTCGTTCAGACGCAGCTTTTCCAATTCGATATAATCTTTCAGCAGCTGTATCTCTTTTTCCATCGCAATCTTTTCATCGCCGGTTTCGTACAAAGCATAACGCATAAACCCCGAAAGACGCGCAATGGTAGCGGCCGCCTGGTCTTTGCGTTCGGCAACTACTAACGAATAAATGTTGTTGAGTGTATTGAAAAGAAAATGCGGGTTGACCTGCGATTTTAAAAAATTAAATTCTAGCTGCAGGTTGTCCTTTGCCAGTTGCAACTGCTGCACGGTTTGCCGGAAATAACTGCGGCCAGTTTTGATTGCTACAGGAAGGCTCAATTGAATGATCAGTTGATAAAGCAGCCCACCGGTTATTACCCGTACAAAAACAATATTGGCGAAACTGCGCTGTAAAAAATGATAATAGTCAGGATTGTGTAGCGCCAACTGCTGACCGCAACTGTGGCAACGGTTGAAAATAAGCCAGTCGCCCAAAGAATTAACGGAAGCAATGAACAGGACCCAGATCAGAAGCAGCAGGGCTGCTTTCCCCCATTTTTTTCGTATCAGGAACCGCGGCCAGATGAAATACATCAGCGGGTAGAAGGCTGCAGCAACAGTGATGACATTATGCACCGCCAGCAAATAAGTGGCCGGGGTACCGCGGGCCGGGTTAAAACTGATGGTGTTGAAATAGTAATAACCTCCCAGCATCACCAGCCAGAACAGCAAGTGCAAGATGATGCGGTACCCTTTATGCGTATAGGTCTTTCCGGCGAACGAATTCATGATTCAAATGTGTTCTCTTTTTTGCAACAGGCTAGAATAAACCGACAGTTAGTGTGCATTCTCCAATGAACACAGCGTTACCGGCAACGAAAATAATTTCTGCAGTCTTTGTTGCCGGCAACCGACAACCCATTGCCAAAAGCTTTGCATTCGTCGATCTTATTTTACAAATGTTTTGCATCAGGCTCTTTTTGTTGTCACAAACCAACCAACATGAAAAAGATTATCTACCGGTTTCCCTTTTTATCACGCATCCTTCTCGCCATTATTTTAGGCTGCATTGCCCTGATGCTTGGCGGCTTTGTTTACAGTGTGTTTCCCATCAGGCCCTGGTTTCCGTTTGCCGGCGAAGCGTTCCTTCTCCTTTTCACCCTTGTGCTTTACCGCACCGAAAAGCATGACCTTCCGCCCCTTGGCCTGAGGCCTTCTCTGAAAAACATTGCGTATCTCTTTTGCGGATTGGTAATTGCTATTGCAGCCTTACTGGGAGCTACCTGGCTGCGCACCCTTTACAGCGGTGAAGTTTGGCATCTTTCTCCAAACATTGATATGACAGCGATGGCAAAGAGTCTTTATTATGTATTGCCAAGCGTTATCGTGCAGGAACTGATGTTTCGTGGCTACCTGTTTACGAAAACGATCAGCCGTTTAGGTATCGTAAAGACCAATATCATCTTTGCTGTTTTATTTGCACTGGTGCACGTGGTGGACAGGGACGTTATTCAAAACCCTCCAAAAATTATCATGTTAGGCATTTGCACAGCCGTCGGGCACTTGTGGTTTGCCACTGCATTGCTTCGTTCGAAAACCATCTTGTTTCCTATTGGTCTGCACCTGGGCAACAATTGGGCGGTGATGCATCTGGCAGGCATGTCCGATAACAACCAATCCATTTTTTATCTCACCGATCAGAAGGCGTACACGACGTGGATGTCATTTATTATTCTGCTTCTCATTTTTAATGTCTTCTTCCTGCTGGTAACGTGGCTCACCTGGAAAAGCAGATGGCCGTTTCGTGCGGAAAATATTGCGTGAAGAACACCGCATTATTG
>DASVSM010000608.1:0-3631 GCA_036388115.1 Flavisolibacter sp. | reverse complement strand
TACCACCTTCATAACCATTGACAACAATCTTTCTTTTCAACAAAATTTTGTACACTATCCTGTTCAGGTTCTTGTTTTGATTGCAAGGGATAATACCTATGAAACTGTCATGGAGTTTTTCCCTGAAATCGTTGCTTCCTTAGCTGAAGCTTTCACTAGTGTAAAAGCAATGGTTCACCCATCTTATATAACCTGATTGTTAGATGGAACACTTGCTTTTTTGCGCCTTTGCGGGAAACCCTCGTGTACTACAAGAGAAACCGAAAAGAAAGAATACTTGCTTAAGCTGGTCCCTGTGCTTAGGCTCCTCCTTGGGGAGGGTTCGGGGAGGCCGCCCAGGGTGAGGTTAATATTCCCACAAACAACCCCTTTATTTTCTTCTTCCCCAAATCATTTCTCTATTTTTGCCGGCTGAATGCAGCTTTTTGGTGCATTCATTGTTCTAATACCTGATAACAACCAACATGGCAAAAAATATTTTACATTGTTCGTTTTGTGGCCGTAGCCGGGATGAGGTCAAAATCCTGATTGCGGGGCAGGAAGGACATATTTGCGAGAATTGTGTGGACCATGCCCGGGAGATCATCGAGCAGGAACTGATGGTCCGTGATGAAAAAACTACTCCCTCTACGTTTAAACTGACGGTGAAGAAGCCGATGGAAGTCAAGAAATTTCTTGATGAGTACGTCATTGGCCAGGATGAAGCAAAGAAAGTAATGGCGGTAGCCGTTTACAATCACTACAAACGTCTTCAATACAAAAACACCGACGGCCCGAAAGACGAAATTGAAATTGAAAAAAGCAACATCGTCATGGTTGGCGAAACCGGCACAGGTAAAACCTTGCTGGCAAAAACCATCGCCAAATTGCTGAACGTTCCCTTTGCTATTGTAGATGCCACTGTATTTACTGAAGCCGGTTATGTGGGCGAAGATGTGGAAAGCATCTTAACCCGTTTGCTGCAGGTGTGCAACTACGACGTAGCCGCTGCTGAACGCGGTATCGTTTACATTGACGAAATTGACAAGATTGCCCGCAAGAGCGATAACCCTTCCATCACCCGCGATGTAAGTGGTGAAGGTGTACAGCAAGGCATGCTGAAGCTATTGGAAGGCACCGATGTACTGGTTCCACCACAGGGCGGACGCAAACACCCGGAGCAAAAGCTTATTAAGATCAATACGCAAAATATCTTGTTTGTTTGCGGTGGCGCCTTCGACGGCATTGACCGCATTATTGCCCGTCGTGTTCAAACCAATACCATTGGTTTTAACGTGGACAAGCAACTGCAGGAAAGCATGAAGAAAAACCTGCTGCGTTATGTAAACGCACAAGATCTGAAAGCCTTTGGTTTGATTCCCGAATTGCTGGGCCGTTTGCCGGTTGTGACGCACCTGGACCCACTGGATGCTGTTACCCTCAGAGCAATTTTGACAGAACCAAAAAATGCGCTCATCAAACAATACGTACGCCTGTTTGAACTGGAAGGCATTCAACTGACCATCGAAGATGATGTACTTGACTTCATGGTAGATAAAGCGATGGAATACAAACTCGGTGCAAGAGGTTTGCGCAGCATCTGCGAAGGCATCTTAACCGACGCCATGTTTGAGCTGCCCTCTTCCAAAGAAAAATATTTTACACTGGATATGGCCTATGCTACCCGCAAGTTCGACAAGAGTAAACTGAGCTTGCTGAAAGTAGCCTAAGCTAACCAATTCAAAAGTCAAAAGTAAAAATTCAAAAAGAGAGCAGCCTGCCAGTGCATGTCTCTTCCTTTGAGTTCACCTTTTGACTTTTGAATTTTTACTTTTGACTTAACTATAACCCTCAAAACAGAAATCATGTTCGGATTAAACAAAGACAACGTACAAGGTCAGGTTGGTGAACTAACGGAAAGATTAAAAACCGGTGCTAACCTGAATGATGACCAGGCACAAAAAGTCCTCGAAACCATCAAATCATTTGTGGTTGAAAAATATCCCATGCTGTCGGGCGCAGTAAATAGTATGTTTGGCGATAAATAACTTTCGTTGGCCCACTGCCTTAAATTTTTAGAGCGCTGCACTTTTCTGCTTCTTCTTTTTTGCTCCTGCAATGAAAGAGAAGAACGAAATGTGCAGCATTCTTTTTATTACTGGAAGACGGTTTTCAATCTAACGCCAAAGGAACAGGAAACACTCAAACAACAGGGCATTCAAAATCTCTATGTAAAATTTTTTGATGTTGATTGGAATGAATCCACACAATCAGCAGAACCGGTTGCCAAAAGCGTTTTTGATCAAAAGCAACCCTCCGGAGTTTCCATTACTCCTGTGGTTTTCATCACGCAGGAACCATTACAAAAACAAGATACATCTGCATTGGCTACACTTGCCGCCAATATTAGTAACCTGCTTTCTTCCATTGCTTCAAACAATGGTTTAAACCTTTCCGCTGAAGTACAATTAGATTGCGACTGGACGGCAAAAACAAAAGATGCCTACTTCTACCTGATCAACCAATTAAAGAAGCAACCGTTCTTTCAAAAGAAAACCGTTTCAGCAACCATCCGCCTGCACCAGTTAAAGTTTGTTACGCAAAACGGCGTTCCGCCGGTTGATAAAGGTTTGCTGATGTGTTATAACATGGGCAACCTTCGTCACCCGCAAACAGAAAACTCAATCATTGATGAAGACGAGCTAAAAAAGTATATCAACAACCTTGAGAAATATTCGCTTCCGCTCCATGTTGCACTGCCCGTCTTTGACTGGTATGTTCTTTTCGAAGCCAACACTTACAAAGGACTACTTCGCGATTTTACAATTGACGGAATTAAGGAAACAAAAGGCAGGATCGATTTTGACCGGGATACGGTCATCAATGGCTATTCCTTCAAAACCGGTCAATGGCTGCGGCACGAAAGAAGCGATGCTGCCGTCGTAAAAAAATGTGCGGAGCGCATTAGCCGAAAATTGAAGTCGAAAGAACTAACTGTAATTTTATATCACCTCGATTCCCGTCATCTTTCTAAATACAACCAAAATGAATTGGAAAGCTTTTATAACAGCTTCCGTTAGCTGTGCGCTGCTGGCACTTCCCGAAAATAGTTTTACCTGTGGTGCGTCGGAAGACCCTTACGATTATTATACTTCGTTTTTTAATAATAAAGCCGGAACGTCGGACGCCTACAAGCCTTTTTATTATACGGCGCTGCTAACATTTTACGATGACTGGGATTGGGAAACAAAAGAAGACTCGATGTCCTTCGTCAATAGACGAATTGTAGAAGAATGGAAAGAGTACAGCAAGGCATCCCGGATTGATGATGCAGTGCAATTGGTCTATCTAACCAAGCAGGGAGAGCTGAACGCATTGGCGGCAAGTGCTTCTTCAGGCAGCCCGTTGCCTTCAGCACTGGCAAAGAATACGGCTGCGCAAAACCTGGCAAAAGAAAAAAAAGTCGAAGCCATCGCTTACCTGCTGTTTGCAATAGAAACCGAAGGCGTCAGCGCTTCATCCGGCTGGGAAGATAAAAAACGTGACAGCCTGCTGGTTAATCGGTACATCACTGTCGCAACAGAAGCCTTTACAAAAGCAGTTGATCCTTTCCTTAAAAACAAATATGCTTTTCAACGTTGTAAGCTGGCAT
>DASVSM010000607.1:0-2104 GCA_036388115.1 Flavisolibacter sp. | reverse complement strand
CAATAGAATTACAAAGCGTACAAGAGTGCGACGCAACGGACGCTCAATAGATGCATTAGCCTCTGGTCCACAAAAAAAGGCTCAATCATAAAGAATGATTGAGCCTTTTAAAGTATCGTATAAAATCCAGTTTGTGCTTTTGCAAGTCTCTCCACAGAAGGGATTCAGGAGACCAGTCCACTACTTTACCAATGCCGAAACCTTTGCACCGTTTTGCTTGGCAATGCGCATGATGCGGAATACCTCGCCATAATAAGCAATCGTATCTGCATTGATAACAACCGACGGCGTATCCACTTTCTGCTTTGCAGTAATGATATGCTGCTTTACCAAGGAGTCAATCATGTTAGCTTGTGCACGGGTCTGGCCAATAAAAAAATTGTGATCTTTATCAATGGAAACAATGATGTCCTGTTTGGCTCTTGAGTCTTTCGAACCTTTTGGGTTGTTTACTCTTACCAGGTTAGGATTGGCCAGTGTAGACGTGATCAAAAAGAACAACAGCAGAATGAACAGGATGTCATTCAATGGCCCTGTGTGTACTTCGGTATGTGCTCTCAGCTTTCTTCTGATGTTCATTGTAATGATTTCAAGATTTCAAAATCCATGATCGAAAATTCTTTGCACAGGGCGAAGGAGAAGATAACAACGCAAAACACGACAACTCCAAACACCTGACGCCAAATCCCAAACGTTATCTTGTAGGTTCCTGCAGAATGTCTAAAAATTCTGAACTGGCGGCCTCCATTTTATAGGCTGTTTTATCTACCTGCGTTGTCAGAAAATTATGCGCTACGTAAGCCAGCAAACCAACAATCAAACCAGTAGCGGAGGTGATCACTTTTGTATAAATACCATTCGCCATTGTCTGGATGGTGAAGTCGCCACCGGTAGCCAGGCTATAGAACAACTGGAACATCCCGATAATGGTTCCCAAAAACCCAAGCAGCGGCGCAATACCGGCTACAAGTGAAAGAATAGAAAGATTTCTTTCCATATTATATACCTCCAGCTTGCCTACATTTTCCATGCTGCGTTCAATATTTTCAATAGGCTTGCCAATGCGTTGAACGCCTTTGTCGATGATACGTCCAACGGGGTGATTGCTGTTTTTTGCAAAGCTGCGGGCCGCGGTTACGTTGCCGTTCACAATGTGATCGCGGATGATATTCATGAAATTTCCTTCAATGGCAGATGCTTTTCGAATAGAGAGAAACCGTTCGAAAAAAACAAAAATGGTCACCAGGAACAAAATGGTCAGCGGGATCATGATCCATCCGCCCAATGTCAATAACTCAATTAAACTAACGCCTTTTTCTGTGGCGGCGCTTTGAACAGCCAGTCCAGTCGAATCGATCTGTAAGAGAGAGAACAAATTGAACATGCGTAATCAGCTTTAGTGGTAAAAATAACGTTGTTTGGCCCTTTTTATTTTTGCAATGATAAAGTGCATGCATAAAAAAATGCCGCTTTTGGAGCGACATTTAACGTTTTGGGGTTAAGTTAATAGGTTGATCAGTTGATACGTTAATATGTAAATACATGGAATTGTCTGCACCACTAATTAACCAACTACCCGATTAACGGTTTAACTAGGACGTTCCCGCCTGTTTCACCATCAGCGCCTGAATTTGCTTCATGGTTTTTTCCATGCCGTCGGCACTTCCATCGAGGAAGATGACATTGCCTTTACCATATTCGGCAAAGTTTTTTACGGCTTCGGTCCACATGCTGAATAAAATAACGTTTGTATCAAGGTTGGCCTGCTTCATTTGCTCGGCTGCTTCCGTCATACCCATGGCAACTTCCCTGCGGAAGAGAGCCACACCCTGTCCCCGCAAACGGGCCGCTTCCCTTTCGGCTTCTGCCGCAATTTTGATAGCATTACCTTCTGCTTCCGCATTTTTTGTTTTTGTGATCAATGTTGCCTGCCCTTCATTTTCAGCGGCTGCTTTGAGGTTATTTGATGCCACCACTTTGCTCATGGAATCAAGTATCACTTTATCAAACGTAATATCATTGATCTGGAGATCCTGCAGGTGATAACCCCATTCTTCCAATGTATGGTCGATCTCTACTTTAACGTACTCTACTATTTCTTTCC
>DASVSM010000606.1:0-4566 GCA_036388115.1 Flavisolibacter sp. | reverse complement strand
AACTATTTAACATGCAAAGATTTTTATCTGCCTCCTTCGCCTTTGTGTTCGTGCTGCTTGGTGCGGCTTGTTTTGCCCAGGTGTCTGATACATCAAAAGTTACTTCGGTTGATCCCGACCTTTTAAATATCAACACGGCCCGTATTCCGAAAGAGTATACGATCCGTGCCATAAAGGTCACAGGCATCAATACCCTGGACTCGGCCATCGTGCTTTCCATTTCCGGTTTGCAGCCGGGTGATAAGGTGATGTTGCCCGGAGGAGAGGCGTTTTCAAAAGCCATCAACAATCTTTGGCGTCAGCGGTTGTTTGCCAATGTGCAGGTATTTATTACGGCCACCACCGATAACACAATCGATCTCGAAATACAGGTACAGGAAAGGCCACGCCTGGGCAGCTTTAAATTTATTGGTGTTACCAAAGGACAGGCAGAAGAACTACAACAAAAGGCCAACCTGGTGAAGTCTACTATCATTACCGAAAACATGAAACGTAATGTAACGGACATCGTACAGAAATTTTTTGCTGAAAAGGGCTTCCTCAATACAAAGGTGCGCATTGAAGAAACGGCTGACAGAACGCTGGCAAATTCCCGTTCCCTTACATTTTATATTGATAAGGGAGAAAAAGTTCGTGTCAGTGATATCGTGTTTTACGATAACGAAACGGTACCTGGCAGTTCCCTGGAAGGCCAGATGTCAACCAAAGAAAAAGGCCGGCTTCGTTTAAAGCCGGAAGCCGTTACACCGGTATACGGCACCATTGAACGTCCTACTTTAAAAGAGTACGTCAATAACTACGGCTTTCTATATCCGTCAAAAACTAAAAATTTCCTTGAGCCTTATTTCCGTTTCCGTCCGTTCAGCGGGGCAAAGTTTGACAGAACAAAGTACGAAGACGATAAAGACAAAATATTAAACTACTACAACTCCCTTGGTTACCGCGATGCCCAGATTGTAGCCGATACCCAAACCCTGAACACAGCAGGTAACCGGATGCAGGTGCACATTAAAGTGGCCGAAGGACGCAAATACTATTTCGGAGATATTACATGGAAAGGAAATACAAAATATCCCGATTCGGTACTGACCGCTATCCTTAATATCCGCAAAGGCGATACGTATAACATTGATTTGTTGAACAAGCGCCTGGGTAAGCAGTTAAGTCCCGAAGGTGGCGACATCAGTGGATTATACATGGATGAAGGTTATCTTTTCTTCCGTGTAGAACCAGTAGAAACCGCTGTTTACAATGATACCATCAATTACGAGATCCGCGTAACGGAAGGACCGCAGGCCCGTATCCGCAACATCAACATCACGGGTAACGACAGAACAAAGGATTATGTGATCCGTCGCGAATTGCGCACCGTTCCAGGTAATTTGTTCAGCCGTTCAGATTTGATCCGTTCCCAACGTGAACTAGCGGCCCTTAACTTTTTTAACCAGGAAAAAATTAACCCGAATGTTGTTCCTAACCAGGATGATGGAACGGTGGATATAACATGGGAACTGGAAGAAAAGTCTTCCGACCAACTTGAGCTTTCCGCCGGTTTTGGTGGTGGTATTGGTTTTACCGGTACGCTGGGTGTTACCTTCAACAACTTCTCCATTAAAAATATTTTAAAGAAAGAAGCATGGGACCCGTTGCCGATGGGCGATGGACAAAAATTAAGTATACGTTACCAATCAAACGGCCGTGCTTATCGTTCCTATAACTTCTCTTTTACAGAGCCCTGGTTAGGTGGAAAGAAACGCAACTCACTGACCTTTGGCGTCAGCAGTAGTAAGTTTTCGAATGCCTACGATTATGCAACCGGAAAGTTTGACAGAGCGAGAAGCGATACAAACTTCTTAAGCACAACTTCCGTATTTGTTTCATTGGGTAAACAATTGAAATGGCCGGATGATTATTTCAGCCTTGTTTATTCCCTGAACTACACGCGGTATAACATGATGAACTATCCCATCTTCCAGGGGATGAGCGATGGTCTTTCCAGCAACTTCAGCTTGCGTATCGGCTTGCAGCGTTCTTCTGTTTTCAACCCTACATTCCCAACCAGCGGTTCTAACTTTTCTGCCACCGTGCAGTTAACGCCGCCCTACTCATTGTTCAATAAGAATATTGCCACTTCCGAGAACCCATACAAAAACCCAGAATACCATAAATGGCGCTTCACATCGGAGTGGTTTGTTCCGTTGGGTAAGCCCAAAGGAGAAGATAAAACCCGCCAGTTTGTGCTGAAGCTGGCTGCTAAATATGGCTTCATTGGCCGTTACAACAAAAAGCTTGACTTCACGCCATTTGAGCGTTTCCAAATGGGTGGTGATGGATTGACAAACAACAACGGTATCCTTGGTTACGACATCATTGCATTACGCGGCTACCCTGTGTTTGATGTATCGGATCCCTCGGTAAACAATGCTGATCAAACCAGTGCCAGCCGTTTCTTTACCATCTTTAACAAATACTCAATGGAGTTGCGTTACCCGCTGGTCACAAATCCTGCCAGCACTATTTATGCCCTTACTTTCTTTGATGCAGCAAATGGCTGGTACTCGTTTAAAGATTACAATCCATTTAAATTACGCAGAAGCGTGGGTGTTGGTATGCGTTTCTTCCTGCCCATGTTTGGTTTGTTAGGGTTTGATTATGGCATCGGGCTAGACCGCATCAACCCGGCAAATCCCGGACTGAAAAACTCAGCTAGATTTACCTTCATGCTGGGTATGGAACCAGAGTAATGAGTGATGAGTAATCAGTAATGAAGCAGGGCTATGCTCATGGCATGGCCTATCAATCATAAATTAAAAACAAACTATGAAAAAATTTTTCCTGCTTGCAGCTTGTACCCTGATGCTTGCCGCTTTTGCACAGGCGCAGCGTTACGCTATCATCGATACCAAGTATATACTGGACAAATTGCCGGAATACAAAACAGCACAAAAACAACTCGATGATGTGGCAGCTACGTGGCAAAAGGAGATTGACGGCATGCAAACCGATCTGGATAAAATGTACAAGGATTTTGATGCCGAGCAGGTAATGCTAAGCAATGACTTAAAGCAAAAGCGCCAGGACCAGTTGTTCACCAAAGAAAAAACCCTGCGCGACCTGCAACGGAAACGTTTTGGTTTTGAAGGCGATCTGTTTAAAAGGCGCCAGGAACTGATTAAGCCCGTACAGGACAAAGTTTATAACGCCGTGCAAAAATTAGCCGTGCAACGGGGATACGATTTCATATTAGATAAAAGTGAAGGGATAACGGTTATATTTGCCGACCCTAAACTGGAAAGGAGCGACGACGTGTTGCGTGAATTGGGAATTAAATAAAAATTTGTCAAAACAATTTTTGCTGACAACGAAAGAACACAAACCACTATCATAACAATATCATCACAAAAAAATCTCATGAACAAGATCAAAATTTTTTTACTGGCAGCCATCCTTGTTATTGGTGCCGGCAGTGCAAATGCGCAAGGACAGAAATCAGGTTATATTTCTGTAGAGCAAATGGTTGGTTTAATGCCTGAACTGGCCAAAATCGATACCATCTTACAAAAGTTCCAAAACGATTCTTTGAATAGTGAGTTTGCTTCACTGATACAAGATTACCAATACAGGGACAGTATGCTGACAAAGACAGATACCACTAAGATGCCGGCATCTGTAAGAAGGGAGCATCGCCAGCAAAGAGAAGGTGATGCGTACCAGATCCAGAACTGGCAGCAAATTTCGCAGAATTATATGCAAGGCAAGCAGCAGGAACTTTTAGCACCCGTTTACCAAAGAGTAATGGACGCTATCAGAACAGTGGCAAAGGACAATGGTTATGGTTTTGTTTACAACCAGGAAGCACTTTTAGTGGCCCCTCCCGGCGATAACTTATTACCATTGGTGGCCAAAAGACTGAACGTAAAGTTACCGGCACAAGGGCAGGGTGCGCAGCCGCAAGGTGGTGCAAGACCTGCAGGCGCTGCAAACAGACCACGTCAATAAGCAAAAAGAATTTATACGTAATCCCGCATCCGGCCGATGCGGGATTTTTTTGCTATGAAGGGTAAGGAAATCACGGATTATTGAATGGCTTTTTTCTATTTCCCTACCCTTCAACTTTAACTCTGCCTGCCCTATTTTTCTCCTTTTCTTCTCTTAGCCTACCTTCGCCGCTTAATATATCAACATGGCAAAATCAACCATACAAATAGAAGTAGAACTGGACGAACAAAAGGTGCCGACTAACATTCAATGGAAAGCAACCGACAGCACGGTGGAAAAACCACAACAGGCAAAGGCTTTTATCCTTTCGCTGTGGGATGGCGCCGATAAGGCAGCCTTGCGGATAGATCTGTGGACGCAAAAGATGATGGTAGATGAAATGGCAGATTTCTACTACCAAACATTAATGACGATGGCTGATACTTTTCAACGGGCAACAAAAATGACTGCCCTGACAGACGAAATGAAAGCGGATGCGGAAAAGTTTTATAAGAACTTCCAGGAGATACAAATGAAAGAAAACAAAGCCGGTTAAAACAGCAGAATAACGAAGTAGGGACATGCCAC
>DASVSM010000605.1:0-2459 GCA_036388115.1 Flavisolibacter sp. | reverse complement strand
CCTGGGAGTCATCGGCGTCATTGTTGTATTAAACCAGGCGTTCAATTACAATGTTACCACCTTGCTCACCGGCCTGAGTATTGTGGGAGCTGCCGTTGCCCTGTCACTACGGGAAAGTTTGGAAAACCTGATTGCTTCCTTTGTGATCTTTTTCGACAAACCGTTTACTGCCGGTGATTTTGTAAAAGTGCAGAATGTGGCCGGCACTGTAGAGCGCATTGGCTTACGCAGCACCAGGGTCCGCACCACAGACAAATCTTATGTAACCGTTCCCAACAAACAAATGGTAGATAGTATCCTGGACAATGTTTCCAGGCGTTCGCAGATCCGGGGAGAAATCAACCTGCATATTCACCTGCAAACCACAACGCCAAAGATCAATGAGTTGGTGACGGAGATAAAACAGTATCTGGCAACCATTCCTGAGATCCAAACAAATAATGTACTCTTCAATGACATCCGGGTGCAGTCTTATATCATCTTCATCGAATTTTTTACACCGCCAATTGAATGGAACCTGTTCACAGAAATAAAGCAGCGGATCAATTTTCATATTCTTCAAACAATGGACCGGCTGGATATTAAAATTGCTGCAGAAGGAAAAGACCTGGCGATCATACCCCAATAGTTACAGTCAACAATAGGAACGGGAAAACTTGCTTGCATGTGTTAGCTAATACTCTTCCGGCTGATTACTGCACACGGCCTGCTATGCTGCTAGTGACTACTTCTTGGTAGTAGCATTCGCAATGATCTCACCGACTTCTTTTTCAGGAGTTCCGGTTTTGCCATACTCCACCACGCGGCCAACTTCTTTTCCGTCTTTCATAACAATAAAGGTGGGAACGTTGGTGATACCAAAAGCTTCGGTAAGATTGAACAGCGCCTTCTTGCTGCGGTCAACGCCAATTAAGGTGATTTGATTTTCAGGAAAGCCTGCAGCATCGGTTGTAGCAAAAAACTTTGGCAACAGCACTTGTGTATCGCCGCACCATGTTCCGCCGAAGACCATCAAACTAACACCGTCTTTTCCGGTAGCATATTGTTTTACCAGATCGGCATTGGGTGTAAAGCTTTTGCCGTTCCGGGCATACCAGGTAAAAGCGGTGTCGGCAGCCAGTTCTTTTTTGTTGATGAAGCCTTTCAGGATTTTTGTCCCGGAAGCATCGCGGCTGACTTCCAGTGAGGATTGCGCAAAAATGTATTGGGAAGAGATAATTGTCAGGGCAAGAAAGAAAATTCTTTTCATGGCGAATGTTATCCTTCAAAATTAACCTGAATTAGAAAGGCCGGTGTTAAAAAGATGCTAGAAAAAAAATAGAAGAACTATTGAACAAAGAAGAATAGAGCAAACAAACATTCCGCATCTAGAAACCTGCTTAGAGATTGGCCTTTAATTCCAGTAAGAACGTTTTTATTTTTTGAAGGGAGGCAATTAATTCATGCGCTTCCTGTGCTTTTTTATTTTTCTTCAAAAACTCTTTTGCCCCTTCCATGGTAAACTTCCGACGGCGAATAAGATCGTTGATCAGTTGGAGGTTCTTAATATCTTCCGGCCGGAACAGCCGGTCGCCTTTGCGGTTCTTTCGGGGCTGCAGAATATCAAATTCGTTTTCCCAATACCGCAATTGCGAAATGTTCACTTTGAACATTTGCGCTACTTCGCCTATCGGGTAATAGGCTTTTTGAAAAAGGATCTCATCTTCCGGAACTTCAATGGCATCGTCGAGAAATTCTGTTTCTTTTATTTTTTTGCGGCCGCGTGTTGAGCTCTTTTTCTGCGGAGGTTGCACAGGCTGGCCCGAGAGAAATTCCTTTGGTCCCTCGTCATCAGAAAAGTCAAACGTGATTTGTGGTAGATCCTTTGCCATAGCCTGCCGGCAAATGTAGTGATGAGTAATCAGTAATGAATAATGAGGATGATGCCATCATTACTGATTATTCATTATTCCTCCAATCATTGCTTGCTGGCCCAGATCTCTGCTTTCAGTCCGAGGCTTCCGTTTTCTTCCTGTGGTAAAATGATAACGGGCTTGCCATTAGACAGAGCCACTTTTGTAAAGGCACTTTTTAAGGGCCCTGTTGTGAAGAAGATGCGTTGTGCTGCTACACTAAACCGGTAATCACCTATCTCGCCGCCACTGCTAAGTTTGTAATGGCTGTCATCAATGAGGATGATATCGCCTTTCTCCCATTTATTCTGGGCAGTTTTTGCTTTTGTCTCGTATTTGCCAGCCGGCAAATCAGATACGCTCTGTGCTTTTGTAAACAGAACAGAAACAACAAAAAGAATAAAAAGTAAAGAATACTTCATAGGCTTTAGTTTAAGGTACGGCGGTTAAGATAATTCAAAATAATGGCAACAACAATGAAGCCAATAAGCTTACTCATATTTACGGTAGAGCGTATATAGTATTTTACGGCCGCCTTCCGTTAAAACTCCCTGTTTATCCTGCTGC
>DASVSM010000604.1:0-14852 GCA_036388115.1 Flavisolibacter sp. | reverse complement strand
AATACTCGCTATGAGAAAAGCAGACTTAGTCAACCAGATTTCAGAAAAAACTGGCATTCCCAAGGTGGATGTTTTAATGACATTGGAAACTGCCTTCCGGGAAATTAAAGATTCGTTATCCAAGGGAGAGAACATCTATATCCGCGGATTCGGCTCCTTTATTACGAAGAAAAGAGCCGCTAAAATTGGCCGAAACATTAAAAAGAATGTGGCGGTTCACATCCCAGAGCATTTTATTCCAGCCTTTAAACCGGCGAAAGAGTTTGTGGCCGATGTCAAAAAAACCGGTGTTGTCGAGTAACTTTGCGGCTCTTAGCCACTTTTAGTGGTAAGAGAAGGAGAATATGAAGAAACCTCAGTGGATCACACTTTCGATAGCTGTTCTTTTAGTAATTGGCCTTTTTGCTGCTACACAGGGAAATATGTTTGGAGAGAAGAAGAAAACATTGACAAAACCTGCCACTGCAGCTACTACTGATCATCACGACCACGGTCTTTCTAACGACAGCATCCTTTACTACGCCAAACAAAATCTTCCTCAGGCACAGGTTGCCCGTTTAACTTTCCTGGAGAACAGCATTGACGGGGTTCATGCAGGTGAGCAAAGACTACACCTGATGCACCAGTTAGCAAAGTATTGGTCCGACAGTGCAAGAGCCTTTACACCCATGGCCTGGTATCCCTACGCGTACTATACGGCTGAAGCAGCCCGGTTGGAAAATTCCGAAAAATCCCTTTCCTTTGCAGCCCATTTATTTTTGGCCGCTCTGTCAAGAGAACAGTCTCACCAGGTGAAGGACTGGGAAGCAGATCAAGCCAAAGATTTATTCGAAAGATCTTTGAAACTGAATCCGCAAAATGATTCAGCAAAAGTAGGTTTAGGCGCCACCATCTTGTATGGCGGGCATGGTGCCCCGATGACGGGTATTGCCATGATCAGAGAGGTAGTTGAAAGAGACCCGAAAAACGTATTTGCACAACTGACTTTAGGCGAAGCCAGCCTGATGTCGGGACAATTAGACAAGGCAGTTGAACGTTTTAAGACTGTTGTTCAACAGCAGCCGGAAAATTTGCAGGCAGCCATTATGTTAGCTGATACCTACGAAAGGATGAATAAAAAGGAGGAAGCAGCGAAAGCTTATCAAAAAGCGCTTCCCCATATAGTCAATCCGGAGATGAAGAAAGACGTGGAAAAAAGAATCAACGATTTAAATAATAAATAATTCATAAAACATTTTTGAACTATGCCGTGTGGTAAAAAAAGAAAGCGTCATAAAATTGCGACGCACAAGCGTAAGAAAAGACTAAGAAAGAACCGTCATAAAAAACGCAAATAAGGTTCTCCAGATAGACCGGAAGCCATCTACCCGATGCTTCCGGTCATCCTTTTGTGGCTAAGTTATTCTACCGGTTGCAGTTCCCATCAATTTGCCTCTCTCATTTGCACAACCCAACTTCCGCACCGGTAAAGATGCCTGGCCTTATGTTTATTTTAAAGACATTAGAATGTGAATAAGGAATTGATCATTAATTCTACGCCAACAGGCGTGGAAATAGCCCTATTAGAGGATAAGAAATTAGTGGAGCTCCACAGCGAAAAAACGGATGCCCGCTTTGCGGTTGGTGATTTGTATTTGGGTAAGGTCAAGAAATTAATCCCCGGTTTAAATGCAGCTTTTGTTGATGTCGGTTTTGAAAAAGACGCCTTCCTGCATTATACTGACCTGAGCCCTTATGCAAAATCGCTCCTGAAGTTCACCAACCTTGCCATCAATGATAAAACACCCGGCGGGATGGATTTCTCAACCTTCCAGGTGGAACCCGAAATCATCAAGACTGGCAAGATCAACGAAGTACTGAGTGGCAAACCGAACATTTTAGTTCAAATCTTAAAAGAACCCATTGCTGCGAAAGGGCCGCGTTTGAGTTGCGAGCTTTCTTTACCGGGCCGCTTTGTTGTACTGACGCCGTTCAACGACATTGTTGCTGTGTCTCGCAAGATTCATTCTTCGGAAGAAAGAAAACGTTTGCAGCGCATTGTTGAATCCATCAAAAGCAAAAACTTCGGTGTTATCGTTCGTACAGCGGCGGAGGGAAAGAACACAGCCGAGTTGCATGAAGATCTTTCAGAACTGAATGCCATGTGGAAGAGCATTCAGGATAATTTAAAAGGCGCTGTGCCTCCCACAAAGGTTCTAAGTGAGCAAACAAAAACAGCTTCTATTCTGCGGGACTTGTTGAACGAGGACTTCAACAAGATCATCACGAATGATAAAAACATTTACACCGAATCGAAGACCTATATCCAAAAGGTAGCACCCGAGAAAGCTGACATTGTCCTGTTTCACCAGAATGGCTCCCCTGTTTTTGACGCATTTGGGGTAACCAAGCAAATCAAATCATCGTTTGGCAAAACAGTGAACCTGAATAGCGGTGCTTATGTTATCATTGAGCATACCGAAGCATTGCACGTGATTGATGTAAACAGCGGCTACAAAAGCGTTAGCAACAACCAGGAGCAAAACGCACTGGAAACAAACCTGGAGGCTGCTGAAGAAATAGCCCGCCAGCTACGTCTGCGTGATATTGGGGGCATCATTGTGGTTGATTTTATTGACATGAAGCTTCCGGAAAACAAAAAGAAGCTGGTGGAAGCAATGGAAGGATACATGCAGCCGGACAGGGCCAAGCATGCCGTTCTTCCCATCTCCAAATTTGGTCTCATGCAAATTACCCGTCAGCGCATGAAACCGGAGATGAACATTCAAACGCAGGAAGTTTGTCCTACCTGTAACGGAACTGGAAAGATTTCATCTACCCTTTTATTAGAAGACGAGATCGAAAAAAATCTAAGCTACCTGTTCACACACCAGCACAAAGCACTCACCATTGTTGCCCACCCGATTCTACATGCTTACCTCACAAAAGGTTTCTTCTGGAACAGTAAGGTTGCTAAATGGAAACGCCAGTTTGGCCAAAAGATAACCGTCACTGCAGACACAAGCTATCATCTCACCGAGTTCAAATTTTTTGATGCAAATGGTGATGAAATAAAACTCTAAACTTATTTGAAATGAAAAGAGGCTGTCTCAGTTAAAGACAGCCTCTTTTTTATTCGGTAGTGATGGAATCAATTTTCATTTAAGCGATTCTAACCACCTTTATTTTACTTTTGATGCAGCTTTTCTTTAAAAACTACCTTATTTTTTTATTCCCTTTCTCTGCCGCCCATATAAATCAAAACATACTGGACTAGCGTGGCAATGGCTGCCAAAGCAGCTACCACATACGTCATGGCGGCCCATTTCAGCGCATTTTTAGCCTTTGGATACTCTTGTGCATTGGTCACATTGGTATGCTGAAGCCAGGCCAAAGCCCGGCGGCTTGCATCGAACTCAACCGGCAAGGTCACTACAGAGAAGATTACTGTAGCAGCAAATAAGATAATACCTACCAGTAGTAAAGTTGAATTGCCGGAAGCGGCCATAAATACCCCGATTAAAAGCACCCAGTTTACTATAGAAGAGCTGAATTGCACTGCCGGAACCAGCTTGCTTCGCAGGCTTAGCCACGCATAAGCGGTTGCATGCTGAATAGCATGCCCAGTTTCGTGAGCAGCCACGGCAGCAGCAGAGATGCTATAATTGTTATAAACCTCCGGACTGAGGTTAATTGTTTTGTCAGCGGGATTGTAATGGTCTGAAAGGAAACCCTGTACAGATACCACTTTTACATCATAGATGCCATTCTCCCGCAGCATTTTTTCGGCTACTTCCTTACCAGTAAGGCGGGCAGCCAGCGGAATTTTACCATAGGCAGTAAACCGGCTCTTCAATATGGCAGAAACCAGCATACTAATCCCAATAAAAATAAACGAAACGATCATTATTGATAGTGTCATTGTCTGTTCCTTTTCCGAAATCTGCTCAAATCTCTATCCAAACCCTGAAAAAAGCTTCTTAAAATCCCAAACCAAAAATTTTGGCAGGCGAGGCGAGATTTGAAACTATTTTTCTGACAGTTTAACAGGAAGAATAATTTTAATCTGTTTCTGGAGCAGCATTTTATCTTTTGATAACCAAATACTTAGAGAGGGGAAATTGTTAAAACGTATTATATAAAGTCATCAAAAAGTTATGCACAAGGCCAAAAAATAATTTTGTGAAGTGCCGCAGAATTGTAATTTAGTGTCAGAATTTAATGGGTTAGTAAGTAAAAGGGTTGGTCGCAAGATCAGCCCTTTTTACTGAAATATCTCTTCTTCAAATTCTTCCTTCTCCAACTTTATCAGCAAACATTTTTCTTTTTCAATTAGACTAATTTTAATCGATGGCGAAAGTTAAGACAGCGTATTTCTGCCAGGTATGTGGTAATGAAAGCGCAAAATGGACAGGTAAATGTCCGTCGTGCGGACAGTGGAATACCATGGTAGAAGAACTCATTCAAAAGGAGACAAAGAAAGGAGCAAATGACTGGGATAATTATCATGAGACCGGCACCTCAAAAAAAACAAAGCACTTAAACGAAATTGAAACAAAGGACCAGGCACGTTTACAAACCATCGATGCAGAACTTAATCGGGTGTTGGGTGGTGGTATTGTTCCGGGAAGCATTGTGCTGGTGGCAGGTGAACCAGGTATTGGTAAAAGTACCTTGTTCCTTCAAATGGGTTTGCAATTAAAAGATTACATCACACTATATATAAGTGGCGAAGAAAGCGATGAGCAAATTAAAATGCGGGCAGATCGCTTAGGTATGAACAGCGAGAACTTTTACTTGCTTACAGAGACATCTACACAGGTCATCTTCCAGGAAATAAAAAAGCTGAAGCCGCAAGTTATCATTGTCGATTCGATACAAACACTCGAATCACCTTTTATTGAATCATCGCCAGGCTCTGTATCGCAGATAAGAGAATGTGCCGCGGAGTTTCAGCAGTTTGCAAAAGAAACATCCACACCTGTATTTCTAATTGGTCATATTACCAAAGAAGGTTCCATTGCCGGACCAAAGCTTTTAGAGCACATGGTGGATACGGTGCTGCAGTTTGAAGGCGACCGACATTATGCCTATCGTATCCTCCGCACCTTAAAGAACCGCTTTGGCAGTACGGCGGAATTAGGCATTTATCAAATGAACGATAACGGCATGAACCCGGTGATAAACCCAAGTGAGATACTCATTACACAAAAAGAAGATGACCTGGGAGGAATTGCCATTGCTGCCATGATTGAAGGACAACGGCCCTTATTAATAGAAGTACAGGCCCTGGTAACCCAATCGGTTTATGGTACGCCGCAGCGTACTGTTAGCGGGTTTGATACACGCAGATTGCAATTGCTATTAGCAGTGCTGGAAAAGCGTGGCGGTTTTCATTTTGGAGTGAAGGATGTGTTCCTGAACCTGGCCGGCGGTTTAAAAGTAGAAGATCCATCCATTGACCTGGCGGTAATGGCCGCACTTCTTTCATCGTATGAAGACGTAGCCATACCTCATAACATTTGTTTTGCCGGCGAAGTCGGTCTTAGCGGCGAGATCAGAGCGGTAAACCGCATTGAGCAACGCATTGCAGAAGCCGAAAAGTTAGGTTTCAGTAAGATCATTGTTTCCAAATACAATCAGAAAGGCCTGAACAAGCAGAAGTACAACATTGAGATCATTACCATGGGACGGGTAGATGAAATGTACCGCTACCTTTTTTAGAACCAGTATTTATAGGATAAGGTGGATTAGGAGGAAATAAAGAATCTTGCTACTTTAAAGCAACCTTTCAAGTGTAAACATTGCTTCCCCATCAATCCCTTCAATCGCATAAATCATGGTTCTGACGGATATAAAAGAATCCATTCTTCACCTTCTTTTTCCGCATGTCTGCGAAGGTTGCGGAACAGACGTGATTGGGCAAGATCATTTTATTTGCCTGAAATGCCACTCTTCTTTACCCAAAACGGATTTTCATCTTTACCCGAACAACCCCATTGAAAAAATATTCTGGGGCCGGCTGCCCGTTACCAACGCTACAGCGCAATACTATTTCACGAAAGGCTCCGCCATGCAAGCCCTCATGCACCAGTTGAAGTACAGGCGGAACAAAGAACTGGGCGTTTATTTAGGCAGATTGATGGGATATGCTTTAAACGAATCCAACCGCTTTCGATACGTTGATGCATTGGTTCCTTTACCGCTTTTCCCTTTGAAAGAAAAGAAACGTGGTTATAATCAGGCCACCATATTGTGTGAAGGCATAGCCGAAGTGTTAGGCAAACCGGTTATAAAGAATGCCATCATCCGCACATCGCATACCGATAGCCAGACCAAAAAGAACCGGGTGCAGCGATGGGAGAACATGGAAGGAAGGTTTGAGTTGGTAGGTGAAGAAGCCATTAAAGGCAGGCATATACTGCTGATTGACGATGTTATTACGACCGGCGCAACACTGGAAGCATGCGGTGCCGAACTTTTGAAAGCCGAAAACGTTCAGTTGAGCGTCGCCACTCTTTGTTTTTCCAGCCGCTGATGTATTTTTAGCCTCTTATGAGCCTGGTGAAAAACCTTTTATTGATCATTGGTGTTGTGGTGTTCCTTCTTTCGTGCAGAAAAGAAAGCTTTACTACCAACGAAAAGGCCCTGTTAACAACCACCGTAGATACACTCCATTTTGATACAGTGTTTACCACCACCGGTTCTACTTCTCAATACCTGAAAATCGTCAACAGCAACAAAGAGGGTATCCGCATTTCGTCTGTAAGACTTGGCGGTGGCGCCGCTTCTCCTTTTAAAATTAACGTCGACGGAAATGCTGGTCCCCAGGTAAGCAATGTAGAGGTGTTGGGCGATGACAGCGTTTATGTTTATGTTACGGTAAGCATCAACCCTACCGCGCAAAATCTTCCGTTTGTTGTTCGCGATAGCCTTGAAATAACTTACAATGGCAATCGCAAATGGGTGCAGTTGGATGCTTTTGGACAAAATGCACATTTCTATCGAAACCGGAAAGTAACGGGTACTGAAACATGGAACAACGACTTGCCGTATGTCATTCTTGGAGGAATAACGGTAGACACCACAGCAACTCTCACTATCAACAAAGGCTGCAAAATTTTTATGCATGCCGATGCGCCTTTTATAATTAATGGTTCGCTGCAGGTGAACGGCGAAAAATTCGACAGTACACGAGTAGTGTTCACCGGCGACCGGCTGGATGAACCTTATCGCAATTTTCCCGCTTCCTATCCGGGGTTAATTTTTACAGCCAGCAGTAAGAATAATACCATCAATTATAGCATCATCAAAAATGCCTACCAGGGCATTGTTGCTGCAGGACCGTCTGCCTCCGGCGCTAAACTGGCCCTCAACGAAACCATCATCGACAATGCTTATGATATCGGATTGCTTGGCATTAATACCACAATCAATGCGCGGAATGTTTTGATATCCAATTGCGGCAAGAACCTTTTTCTAGTTGGCGGCGGAACGTATGATTTTAAGCACTGCACGATCGCTACTTTTTCCAACAGTTATATCCAGCACAAAGACCCAGTTCTTGCAGTAACCAATTATACCACCCAGGGCAATGTTGTTACTGCCGCTAATCTCTCCGCCAACTTTACCAACTGTATTTTTTGGGGCGAACAAAATGGTTTTGTAAACAACGAGGTGTTTATTGATGCCAAAGGTGTTACGCCTTCTATCAGTTTCAATAAAGTAATCTGGAGAATGCAGAATAGCCCAACGCTAAATGGGTTGACAATAAACGGCGCCATAAACCAGTCCCCTCTGTTTGACAGCATAAATACCAGCGAACGCT
This sequence comes from Flavisolibacter sp., assembly GCA_036388115.1. GTDB lineage: Bacteria > Bacteroidota > Bacteroidia > Chitinophagales > Chitinophagaceae > Flavisolibacter. The sequence continues at coordinate 7,045 of DASVSM010000604.1, read as the reverse complement.
TTTATAATTTTCGTTTGAAAGATGGATCGCCGGCCCTGAATGCCGGTGTGAACGCAGCCATTTCAATGGATTTGGATGGCAAACCTCGTCCCGTTGGATTACCCGATCTTGGCGCTTACGAAAAGTAACAAGGCCTGACACTATTTTCTATCGTCAAGATAGGGAATACCTTAACGCTCAACCTTCTTACCTTTATCTTGTTATTACAAACAAAGAAATGTAGATCATGAAAACATTAATCATTGCTTCACTCTTATCGATTATGCTATCCGGAACAACTTTTTACGACTTTAAAGTAGCGGGCCTCGACGGAAAAGAAATTGATCTTGCCAAATTCAAAGGCAAAAAAGTATTGGTGGTCAATACCGCTTCTGAGTGCGGCTATACACCGCAGTATGCCGACCTGCAAAAACTTTATGACAAATACAAAGACAAGCTGGTGATCATCGGCTTTCCGGCCAATAATTTCGGCGGACAAGAGCCCGGTTCAAATGATGAAATCGGGGCCTTCTGCAAAAAAAATTACGGTGTTACGTTCCCAATGGCAGCAAAGGTTTCAGTAAAGGGCGATGATGCCGCTCCCCTTTTTAAATACCTCACCGAAGAAGCAAAAAAACTTGGCACTCCTGACCCGGTCATCAAATGGAACTTTACCAAGTTTTTGATTGATGAAAAAGGTAAGCTGGTAAAAGTATTCCCAAGTAAGGTAGCTCCAACGAGCGAAGAGATCACGATCCATCTGAACTAATATTTGTTTGACCGGGGAAGTTTGAGAAATGTGGGATGAATAGGATTAAATAGGATATTTGAAGCCGCCTGAAATACCAGGCGGCTTTTCTTTATCCCTAATCCAGATCATTCCAGAAATACCGGTTCAAATACGATGTTATTCAAAAACGTTATTGGTCAGTATGAAGTAAAACAGCATTTAATTGAAATGGTGCAGCACAATCGCTTAAGCCATGCCCTGCTGTTTTTAGGAAAAGAAGGCAGCGGCGCTTTGCCCATGGCGCTGGCCTTTGCACAATACATCAGTCTTTTACCGGCAGATAATGCCTCGGCAGAAGCCTCTCTTTTTGGCGAACCGGTTGAAGTAAAGCTTCCTTCTAGTGCCGATGAAGCCGATGCATGGATGCAAAAGCAGCCATCGTTTGCCAAGGCTGACCAAATGGTGCATCCGGACATTCATTACACCTATCCTGTTGTAACAAAAAAAGCGGGCAGTCCGCCATTAAGTACCGATTATGCGGCCGATTGGCGGGAGTTTCTGCAGCAGTATCCTTATGGCAATGTGTACGACTGGCTGCAGGCCATTGGCGCCGAGAACAAACAAGGCAACATTACCGCACAGGAGTGTAATGATATCAACCGGAAACTAAGCCTCAAAAGTTTTGAAAGTGGCTACAAGATCCTGGTGCTTTGGATGCCTGAATATTTGGGCAAAGAAGGAAATAAGCTGTTAAAATTGATTGAAGAGCCGCCGGCTGATACGCTTTTCATTTTGGTAGCAGTGGCCGAAAGTGCTATTCTTTCCACCATCCTGTCCCGCTGCCAACTGGTAAAAATCCCGGCGTTGAATGCAGAAGATATTGAGGGCTCCCTCATTGCAAAAGCAGGCATTTCTGCCGACCAGGCAAGGCTGATTGCCAATTCCAGCGAAGGCAACTACCGGGAAGCCTTGCAGCAATTGCAACACGCCGACGAAGACTATTTCCACCTGCTTCGTGAATGGCTGAATGCCATCCTGCGAAGTGGTCCTGCTGCGCAAATAAAAATTATTGAAGAAATAGCACGACTGGGGCGGGAGAATCAGAAACAGTTCCTGCGTTATTTTATTCATTTGCTGGAACAAGCGCTTCGGCTCCAGATTTCTTCGGGTCAGTTGAGAGAAAATCTTTTGGGAGGCATGTCCTCCGGTGAGCAGGATTTTGCCGTGAAGCTGAACAAGGCCATGAGCTTGGAACAGAAAGAAGCCATTACAGAAGAACTGGACAAGGCCTCCTACTATATTGAACGTAATGCAAACGCCAAAATCCTTTTTCATGCGCTGACGATTAAAATCTTTCACATTGTTAAGAACAATGTGGTGGTTTCGGTGTAGTGGCCCCTCGATTCCCAGGGAGGAAGTGACGGCCTCACCCAACCCTCTCCTCGCAGAGAGGGCCACCAGCTGCACAGAAGGCCAGCTTATGCAAGTGGTTTTTATTTTTCGGTTACTCTTTTATTGTTAGTGGGTTTCACGCAAAGAGGCAAAGAAAGAAAACCGCAAAGGAAAGTTCATTGTGTACTTCGTGGTTTCTTCGTGTTCTTCGTGCTCCAAAAAAGCTCAAGCATGTTCTGAACGATGAACGGAGCGTCGCCACTATCGCTCAATAGGAGCACTGGCCTCTGGTCCAAAAAGAAAAAGACCCAATTTAAAGAATGATTGAGCCTTTAAACTATCATATAAAAGCCATTGTTTGTGCTTAGCAAGTCCCTTCACTGGAGGGATTTAGGAGACCATCACTTTCCCTGGAAGATTGAGGGCCTCACCAAAAACGCTAACATTTAAACTAGCTGTTGGCCGTGGGCCAAAAAAAATTATATTTGCTGTAATCCGTTTTGGACGGACTCAATATATATCCGAGGTCATCGGCAATGTGAAGAAGGAAAAGAAAGTGATCATCACTCATTATAGATAAAGAGGAAAGAGAAAAATTCAAACGTAGAAATAAAGAAAACGTCTTGCTAGCATGAAGTTTATCTACGCAAACACACATATTTCATTTTGAAATCTTTGGAGCAAACTGTTCTTAAGCCATTTTGAATTTTGCCTTCGCCTTTTGATTTCTCACTCCCTTCCTTCTCCCCTGCTACATGCCTCGACATTTTTAACCCTATAAATTAAAATATAGCATGGGATGTGGTTCTTGTGGAACGGGTAAGCCCAACGGATGCAAAAGCAACGGAGGTTGCAGCACAGGTGGCTGTAACCGGATGAATACCCACGATTGGCTGCGCAACCTGCCAATCTCCGATATGGAAGAAGCCTGCCGCATTGTTGAAATCAGTTTCAACCAGGGCAGCCGAAAAGATTATTACAGAAATACAACACTTCACCATTTTGAAAAAGGCGAGATGCTTGCGTTGGAAGGCGTGAGCGGTTTTGATGTGGGTGAAGTATCACTGACGGGAGAGATTGTTCGCCTACAGATGAAAAAACGCGGCATCAACGAAATGGCGCCGGATATGAAAAAGATCCTTCGCCGCGCTACCGACAGGGACCTTGACATTTGGAAACAAAACAAAGCAAGAGAAAAGGAAGCCTTGATTCGCAGCCGCGCCATTGCCAAGCAGCTTAACCTGAACATGAAAATGAGCCAGATAGAGTTCCAGGCTGATGGCAAAAAGGCAACTTTCTTTTATATTGCCGATGACCGCGTGGATTTCCGCGAACTCATTAAAATTTACGCCGCAGAATTCAAGGTAAAGGTGGAAATGCGCCAGATTGGTGCTCGTCAGGAAAGCGGTAAAGTGGGCGGCATTGGTTCCTGCGGAAGAGAGCTTTGTTGCGCCACGTGGCTGACTGATTTTAAATCGGTGAACACGGCTGCAGCACGATATCAGAACCTATCCATCAATCAAACCAAATTGAGCGGACAATGCGGCCGCCTGAAATGCTGTTTAAATTATGAATTGGATACTTACCTTGATGCCTTGCAGGGCTTCCCGGAAAATGCGGACATTTTACAGGTAGCAAAAGGCACGGCAACGCTCATTAAAAAAGATATCTTCAAAAACCTGATGTGGTATGTGCTGCCGCAAAGCAACAAACAATACCCGCTGACAATTGAAAGAGTAAGAAAGATACGTTCGCAAAATATGCAGAACATTGTGCCGGAAGAACTGGAAGCGGTGGAGGTGATCTCAAGCAAGATAAAAGAAGTAGAACCGGAGTTTGTTGATGTGGTAGGACATATTACATTGCGCAGCCTGGAAAAAGCCGATAAGAAAAGAAGAGATAACAGGGGCCGTGAACAACGGCAGAGTGGGAATAATAACCGGCAACAGGCACCAGGCAATAAGCCAATGCCAACTGGAAATAAACCAATAGGCCCTATACAAAAAGCAGGTTCGCAGCCACCGCAAAAAGGGGCTACGCCACAGCAGCGTCCTGCCGGTCAAAGACCTGATGGAAATCGCCCGGTACAAAAGCCGCAAGGAGGCCAGCAACAGCGTCCTCCTCAGGCATCACAAAAGCCGGGTCCACAGCAGCGTGATGGAAAGCCGCAGCAACAAAGGCCGCAAGGGCAAGGACAACAACGCCCCCCACGTCCGCAAGGACAAGGTGGCCAGCAACGCAGGCCGCAGGGAGGCGATAGCAAAGAGCAGGCAAAACCGGAATAAACGGTTTCACTTTATAATTTAAAAAGCGTGGCTTGATGCCACGCTTTTTTGTTTAGTTAATTAAATGGGTTCTTGCCCCAAATAGCGGCCGGCAATCCTTTTAATTCTACTTCGCCTTCTGTCTTGCCCGACATGATCATTATTTTATCGCTGATTTCAATACCCGCAAGATTTCCACCCAGTTTAATTTTCGGTCCATAGGGAATAGGCGTACCGGATACCTCAACTTCCACCGTTCGCTTGATACCTAAATCAGAGAACTGCTTGTTGGCATCAAAAGTTATAAATGCCTGCGTTTTCATTCCCGCCTTGATGCCGGCAAAACTACCTTCTATGCCTGGCCCTATTAAAAGGGTTGACTGGCCGGATTTGAACTCATGCTCAAAAGCAGCTTTTATGGTAGATCCTACTTCTACAGCATATTTGCTGCAATCTACTTTCACCACCATGCCACCAAAATCCACTTCGGCATTCAGCCACGGCGGGCATTCCAGTTTCCACTTTTTGTCCGATTCTATTAGCTCGTTAGCTTCTTCATCCGTCAATGGCTCGTAACATTTCAAAAGATGATTGTTGATTTCACTGGAGAAATGCGCCATTCCTTGCGATAGGTAACCAAAATAATCGGCAACGGCGCTGTAGACCATCATCTGGTTGGCGGGGCTGGGTTCTAACTGCACAATCTCCACCAACTGGTTGATGTAAGCTTTCCACCGGCCCTGGCCCACTTTGAACTTTGGTTCCATCAAGCCCGAAAGCTCATTGACCAACCTATCTGCAATGGGCGCCATCTTTTCGCGGCAGCATTTAATTTCCTGCGCTTCCTGCGCTGCAATGCTCATATCTGGTGTAACGGGCGGACATTTGATGGCCATCAAAACATCCATGTTGTTCTTGTAAATCTCCTGCCAGGTTGCAAAGTCTGTTTTTAGGAGGTTGGAGCGGTATTGTGGCGTGAACTCTTCATGCAATTCTTTCAACATCTCTTGCACCAGGTTCCAGTATGGCCCTGAATAGCGGTCGCCTTTTCGTTCGATGGAAGCCTTATTCACTTCCTCCACACGATTCTGCCAGGCCAATGATTCGGCCTGGTACATTTTTTCGATCTCTTCATACTTTTTACGGTTTTCATAAATTTCTTTTGCCGTCTTTGGAAAATCAGGCAGCGAAAATTTGCCTAAGTTGATTTCTTCGAAATAATCTTTTTGCGGACGACCGTTGTGCTTTCTGCGCCTGTTTGCCAACTCCCGCAGGTTAAACTTTTTTCCCATCTTGTGAGCCATGGCCAATGTGCTGCGGCGGTAGGCTACACTCAGTTCCCGCTCAAAACATTTCATGGCGGCATCGTATTCTTTTTTGAAGTAATGTAGCATACCCATCGTGTGATTTGCTTCTACGTTCAGCGAATCAATGGAGAGGCATTGATTGAAGTAAGAAGCCGCTTTCATCAGGTCACCCAGTCCGTAAAAGCTTTGACCGATGTTGTTCAGCAGGATGGCATGGCGGGGTTCCTTTTGTAAGCAGTACTGAAAGATTCCCGCCGCTATGTGTTCCATGCCATGCTGGTTCATCATCGCTCCCAGGTTGTTCAGTACAAAAAGCGAATCCGGTTGTTTGGCCGCCATTTCCATGAGGGTGAGGATGCCACCTTTGGGATCATCGGAATAAAATTCCAGCACTGCTTTTTGGTTGACTACTTCTGCCGGTTGTGTGGCCGTGAACTTTTTTATCTCTTCCACCTTTGGTGCCGGAATACCTTTTTGAATTTGCTGGCTGGACTGTTGTAACGCAGAAACGATCTGTGTTCTTGTTGGCGGCTGCGAAGGTAATAATCCCAAACGTTCAACTTTCATTTTTGGTGGCTTTGGCTCAAAGCCTGAAATAAGCGTCTTGTTGACAGCAAGCCCGCTGGCATCGGCATACTCGGCCGCCTGCTGGTCCGCTTGTTTGATCATTTTTTGTTTGTATGCCTCTAATTCTGCCGGCGACATTTTCATGAGCTTATTCATGTCGGGCATTTCGGGAATTGGCGGTGCTTTTTTCTTTTGTGCTGCCGCTTGAAAACCGCCCAGTAATGCTAAGAGGTAGAGGAGATATTTCATAATTATCTGGTTTTGGTAATGCAAGCGGCAAAATACCATGGAAGGCAAGCCCCAGGAAAGCTTAGCAGAGATGAGCTGCACTTTCCGTGACATGACCTGTTACCAATAAAAAAAACAGCGGCTTTTGGACCGCTGTTAAGAAACATGGATTTTTTATTTAGAAAGTAGAAGATGCCTGGCTCTCAGTATCCTTTACCAATTTACTTTTCTGCTCTGCTTCCAAGGCCTTATAAATCGCATCCTGCACCTTCCCCCTAATACCCATCTGCCCCAACAAATTATTAGCCCTCGTGTTGTACACACGGTTCGATAAAAACACATATACCAGATCAGCTTTTGGATCTACCCAAACACATGTTCCGGTAAAGCCTGTATGGCCAAAGGTTTCAGCCGATGCAAGTGAAGCCGGATAAGGGTCTTTGCGGGAAGCATTGTCCTTTTCCGGTTTGTCAAAACCAAGTCCCCGGCGGCTGATGTCGCTTCCGTAAGCCGTGAATTGTTTGATGGTTTCTTCCTTCAGATAACGTTCGCCGTTGAACGAACCGCCATTTAACAAC
>DASVSM010000603.1:0-1653 GCA_036388115.1 Flavisolibacter sp. | reverse complement strand
ACGATCCCCCGATAAACTCGAAATCCATGGCAGCAATAACTAATTCATGTCCGCTTACCTTGCCCACCGCAACACGCATGCTATCTTTTAAATCTGACTTTGCCCAGGTTTCCTCCAATCTTTTTTGGTACGACTTTAAGTCGGTAAAGCCAAGAAAATCTTTCGAACGGATGTTGTCAAATAGCTCGGTGTATTCTTTGTTGTCAAAAAGGATCTCGTAATATTCTTCGCTGCCAATACGGTGATGATAACCGCATTTAGGGCAAACAAACAGTGCTTCCCGCAGATCATTTACTGTAGTAATGTAATTACATTGCGGGCACTTGGACCATAACCCTTCCGGAGTTTCTTTCTTTTCCGAAGAAGGCGTTGTGATACCCTTTTTTAATCGCTTGAACCAGCTCGCCCGAGCTTCGGGAGTTCTGCCTTCTTCACCAGTTAAATTGGACTCAAAATCTTCAAATGGTTCTGCCATCAATTCAAATTTGATTGTGTCGCAAATATAAGCATCCCTCGGTCTTCTAAATCCCCTGTCCCCCTAAACAAGAGACTTAGGCTGACCAACTTTTCTATCTCTTACTTGCTTAATGAGAGAAGGTTTTGAACGTGCAGTGGCTGAATAGCCTTGCAAAAGAAGCTTCCTAGCAAGACAAAAGCTGGTTACACAATAACCAGCTTTTGTCTTTATGATGATTGAAAGCAATAAAAACGCCACGACCTGCAACTCCCCTTAGGGGCCAGGAAGAAAAAAGCCGCTCCCAAAAAGGAGCGGCGTACGTTATTGGAATTGGAATGAGACTAAAGTCCGAATAAACCGCTTTTACGAAGGTTACGTGTGCCTTCACCTATCTTGAAACCATTCTGGTAGATTTCAATTTTGTAATCACCAACCTGGAATTTATCCTGGCGCAAAGGAACAGAAACTGTCTTGCGGGTTCCTTGCTCATATTCAATGCTGGCTTTGTAGGTGAATGGTCTTTCACCGTCTGTACGGGTTGACAATGTACCTGAACCCATTGACGGATTGCTGATCACCTGACCGTCAGGACCTGTTACAACCACATACATGTCAGCCGGACCTGATGGAGCGATACGGTTTTCCACATCAAAAGAAACAACAAGCTTGTTTACTTTCTTTGCTTTGTCAGTTTCTTTTTCTTTGCCGTTTCCTTTTTCGTCAATGCCTTTGATAGCAATGCCGGAAGCAGCGAAGGTAGAGCCAACGTCAACTTTTGCTGCCAGCTCTTCTTTCTGTGTAGTTGTCGATTGCAGGTCGGTTTGCAGTTGCGCTTTTTCGCCTGTTAAAACAACATTGCTTGTAGCCAGCTGCTGGTTTTCACCCATCAATCTGGCAACTTCCATTTCAAGGTTATTGATCTTGCCATTTAACTGGCTGATTAAATTTCTTGCTCTCGACAGGTCAGCAGCCGATGCGTTTTTATTGCGCATAATGCTGTTGATCTGATTTTTCAGCTTTACGATTTCTGTTTGCCTGTCGTTCAATTCACCATTCAGATTGTTGTTTGTGCCTACTAATGAATCTAAACGTGTTAGCGCTTCATTATAGATCGTTTGCACAGAATCCCTTGCTGAAGTAGCAGTTTGAACTTCTGTCGTTTTTTCTCCCAATACTTGGGTTGTCTTATTCTTGTC
>DASVSM010000602.1:0-2374 GCA_036388115.1 Flavisolibacter sp. | reverse complement strand
CTGTAAATCCTGAAGACATTGAAGATGTTATTGCAGGCGATGCTAACCAGGCCGGCGAAGACAATCGTAACGTGGCAAGAATGGCGGCGTTGTTAGCAGGTTTGCCGGCAACCATTCCAGGAAACACGGTAAACCGTTTGTGTGCATCTGGCCTGCAGGCCATCATGGATGGCGCAAGGCAGATCGAATGCGAAGATGCAGAACTCATCATCGCCTGCGGAGTGGAAAGCATGAGCCGTGCACCCTTTGTGATGGCAAAAGCAAGTTCGCCTTTTCAACGCACAACTGAGATCTACGATACCACATTAGGTTGGCGTTTCGTGAACAATAAATTATCGGATGTACATTATCCATACAGTATGGGAGAGACGGGTGAGAATGTTGCAAAGAAATGGGGCATCAGCCGTGAAGCACAGGATGAGTGGGCCCTGACATCACAGGAGAAATACTTCGCTGCTTTAGAGGCCGGTAAATGGAAGGAAGAAATTATTCCAGTGGAAGTACCCGGTGAAAAAGGAAGTTTTTCTTTGTTTGACAAAGACGAGCATCCGCGTAAAACATCACTGGAAAAACTAGCATCGTTAAAGCCGGCGTTTGTAAAAGAGGGAACAGTAACAGCCGGTAATGCAGCGGGGTTAAACGATGGTGCCGCAGCTATGCTGCTTGCTTCTGAAACCGCTGTAAAAAAATATAACCTTAAGCCCATTGCGAAGGTCATTTCTTCGGCCGTGGCTGGCGTTGATCCTGCCATCATGGGAATTGGCCCCGTGCCTGCCACACAGAAGGCTTTAAAGCGGGCATCTCTCTCCATTACAAACATTGGCCTCATAGAATTGAATGAAGCCTTTGCTTCGCAGGTATTGGCTTGTCTGCACGATCTGCAGTTAGATAAAAGCAAAGTAAATGTGAATGGTGGTTCCATTGCATTAGGTCATCCACTGGGTTGCAGCGGTGTTCGCTTATCAACAACCCTTGTACACGAAATGAAGCGCCAGGGCACCAAATATGGCCTGGCCACAATGTGCGTTGGCGTAGGGCAGGGTGCCAGCATAATTTTTGAAGGCATTGTCTGAACCGGAATTTATGGGAGTTAAAAAATTTCCTGGCAATAATTCACGCAATGACATATTTTATGCAAAAGAGTCTCCTATTGTTATTTCTTATCGGCCTCCTCAGTTCCTGCTTTCTTTTTAGAGATTATAAAAAGACGGAATTTACTTACCCCAGAAATGGCCAATCGGCTTCCATGCCTTTAATTGTGCCAAGAGGATTTGTGAAACAGGAGAGAAGGGATACGGCAGGTGTTAGTTTGCAAACATTTTATTATCCCGGCGGCGCCATCATGTATGCTGCCTACCTGGCCGATACCACCTTTGAGATACAGCCTTTCAGCAAAACAAGCCATCAGCCTTTGGTTCACCGACTGGGCGGTTTGGTATTTAAAGGACAGGATGAAAACGAATTATTCTACCGGGAAATAAGGCAGGGAAACCTGCGCTTCGGTTATCGGGGTGTGCCTTCTCTTAACGAAGACTTTTTTGATTCCGCTACCAATTTTGCTTCGCTGCAAAAGCATTAAATTAAACCTATAAGGTTTAGTCAGAAACTTTTGCAATAAAGTAATCTTACCAAACCTTATAGGTTTTCTACATTCCGGTAAAGCTCTTTGACCGGGCAGGGAAAACCGATGGATTCAATTTGAAATAAGTCTTCAGGATTAGCAGTTTCCCGGAAATTCCAAAAGCCGGCTGCTTGCTTTGTGTATCGCTCTACCAAGGTTTCAAAGGAAGAAATGAGAATGTATTCTTTAACGGAAGGTATGCTGCGATAAAGGTGAAATTTTTGTCCGCGGTCATAGCCCTGTGTGCTTTTTGAGAGAATTTCTATCAGGACGACGGGGTTGGTAATTGTATCATTGCGGTGGTTCCAGCGTTCAGCTTCTCCGCAAACGATGCTAATGTCAGGATAAGTGAAAAGGGTATTCGCTTCGTTGTATACCTTCAGGTCACTCGGAAAAACTTCACACCCTTTGTCCTGTAAAAAATTATCTAATGCTGTTAGAACATTCCGGACAATCCGATTATGTGCTATACTTCTGCCGGCCATAGCAAAAACTTCTCCCTTGTAATACTCATGCTTTACATCAGAAGTTTCCTCTGCAGCCAGGTATTCTTTGATACTGATATATTTTGGGGCTGGAATGGCGCTCATACGGTTTCAAATCTACACCTTCCTCAAAACAATTTGTACAAAAGCTTCTTTACCAAACGGTAATTGGTAATGGCAGAAAGCACAATTAAAACCATTGCAAGAGCAACAACTGCCCAGTGCACCGGTGTGCTCAATTCTTCGCGGTCATACATCACAAAATGGT
>DASVSM010000601.1:0-3441 GCA_036388115.1 Flavisolibacter sp. | reverse complement strand
GGCGGTGTTACACGGATTTTCAGTGGCGCCGACAACACTTCCAGCGAACTGGTATGAATGCGTGCCTGGATATGGTAATAGCCCGGTTCATCAATCAGCCATCCACCCTTTCCAACAGAGATGAGCAGGTTCTCATATTTCGATTCGCCGGGATTCAACAAAACATTGTTGCTGCTCTGGCAACGTGTGGCAAACGGCTGGTAAACCTTTGCTTCCCTGCCTTCCCGCTTCACAATGATGGTCACATTATGTTCGTTGCATAGAAGTGTATCTGCTATCAACACTGGCTGATTCGATATGTTCTTTAGTTTGAGTTCAATCCTCACCGGTTCAAGAAATTCAAATTCAGCCATCTCTTTGTTGGTACGGGCCACTAATTGCAGACTGCTGTTCACCTTTGTATCCGACATTTCAAATGCATGGTCTTCAAACCAGTTTGAATTACCCATCTGCACAAACTCGGCCGGCGCATGGCGCATGTACAACAATTCATTATTGGAGAACCGGTATTCAAAATCTGAAAAAAATGCTGATTCACCACCCGCCACGCGGAAGGGATAATTCATAAAGCTTCGCGCCGTCGGTTCGTTCGCTAATGTTGGTAACCAGCGTGAACCAAGGGCCTTTTGCCAGGAATGAGCAAGGTTGAATGAATGTCCCATTTCATGAACGGCCGTCCAGAATTTCATTCGCTCTACCCAAGCGTTCGGGTTGGCGTCACCTGCAGGTGGCTCGGTAATAAAAGACTGATTGAAGATAGCCGTACCCTGCCTGTGTTGAGCACCAATATCATCGAACATAATTCCGCCAAGGCCGAAACCTTCATCATGTTGTTGCGCAAAAAACACCCACAGCGACCATAACGGTGCATTCTGAAACTTCGACCAGTAGGTTTGCATTGCATCATGCATTTCCATATCGCTCCATGTACCGTTTGCGCCTTTCAAACTTGAAGGAACCCATGAATCACCACCGGATTTGCGGACGTTGAAACCAGCCCTACGGAACACTTTTTCAATCGTCAGTGTTTCGTTTTGCATCGTGGCCGGCCGGTTTGGATGATCGTGTGTTTTTATGGCGGTGATCGGGCTGACTCCCTGTTCGCGGTCGTATTCAAACTCCACGTTATGGAAATACCGGCTTTGGTATTTCACCAGGAATTTGCGGTCAGTGAGTCCTTTGCCGGAGAAAATAATTTCTGCCCGCCGGGCAGACGGTGCGGAAACCTGTGTTATCCGGATCGTAACGTTTGTATAGGGGAAAGACGAAATATCGCCGTGCTTGTACCAGATGCCACCCTGCCATTCACCGTTAGCCGTTTGTTTGATCTTGGCAATCCAGTGAATGCTTTTTGATTTGGAAAGAAAAGAACCGCTGGCCGTATTTTGCGGATAGAACCGGTCTACATCCAACCGAAGTGTCACATTGTATTTAACGGAGATAAGCGATTCCGCACTTTCAATATCTTCCGCTACATCATCTAAGGCTTCCTGGTCTGCATCAGAAAAAGACGCATTAAGAATCACCTGTTGCGACTTCTTCAGCGGCGATAAAAAATCAATTGTTTTGTCTTTGAACTGGCCACTGTAAACGCCACTGATGCCTAGTACATCAATGGACTGACGGATGAGGGCTTCGTTGGCGGCTTCTTCCAGGTCATCGGCAGAATGGTTGATGGCCGGTTGGATAGTGGGTTTCAGGTCTGTTTTTTTGTCGAGGACAGCGGGGCGTTTGCGTTCCATAAAATTTACATTTTATAAATGAGGAATGAATTGCAGGGAACTAAGCAGTTAACGGTAGGGAACTCGCAGTTAATGTCATCGGGTGGAAGAAGAATTATTCCAGAGGGCAGCAGCTAAATCGTTTGGTCTTTAAAACTAATATTAAATTCTTGTTATCCGTATCTCAGCGGCAATAAAAAAGCCCTCCCGGTTTTGCGGGAAGGCTTTCGATCAACATATAGCAAAATATTATTTAGAAGGATCCAGTGCTTCTGTAATGCGATCGTTTACATCCTGGAGGTGTGCTCGGCTTGCTGCATCTTTGTATGCCGGTACCGCTGCACGAATTTCAGACTGCAAGCTACGCAATTGTGCCTTTACAATAGAAATCGCATCGGTTGTTTTGCTGTACGTTGGAGAAGTAATTCCAAACGCAGCCAATGCTGCCGATGGCGCATTGTCGTCCACTTTCAGATTGCTGATCAGTCTTTCTACAAACACCTTTTGCAGGTTTCTTCTGTAAATGTCAATTGTTTTGCGGGAAGCCAGTTCGCTCCAGATGCCTTTACGCAGATCGGTTACCATCTCCGATGCGCTGTATGCGTTCTGCTCGCCACTTGCTTCGTAACGGAACAATTTATTAAAGGTATTGTTGCTTAACAAACGGTTCAGGATATTGCCTTGAACACCGCTGATGGTGGTCATTGCATTGGTCCCCGTTAAGCCTGCAATGTTCTTTTGAATCAACCAGCTTGGTGTTTCAAACAAGTTATCCTGCAGGAACTGCAATGCTTGTTTTTGTTTTGCCTTTGACGTGTATTCCACTATCACACCACCCTCTTCACGCATTCTTGGTGTTGTTTGAATGCCGCCAACGTTTTTAGCTACGTGGCCCATGTAACGGTTGAACTGGGAAACCAGCTGACCGTACATCTGGTTCAGGCTTGCATAATCTTTGTTCGCTTCGTTCGTCCACTCAGGAAGTTTTACAATAATGCGCTGCAGGTTTTTGATACCGTAAGCACTTGCTTTCATGGCATCATCACCCAGGTCTTCGTTCTGGCCGCGGGGATCATCGGGATCGGTTTCTGTACCAAACCAAAGACGCTTGTTCTTTAATTTTTCCATTACCATCTTGTTGAGAACCGGCGTTTCTGCATCCGGTGTTTTATAGTCCGGCATCCATCTATAACCCCATTCAATGGCCCACATATCATAGTCGCCAATGCGAGGGAACAATCCTTTTTCGGTGATGTTATCTTCCGGCTGCGCTACATAGTTAAAGCGGGCATAATCCATAATAGACGGTGTGTGGCCATTTGCTTCTACCCATGCCTTGTTGCGGAGGTTCTCCACCGGAACAGTGGAAGAAGAACCGTAGTTATGGCGTAAACCCAAGGTATGGCCAACTTCGTGAGAAGACACGAAACGGATCAGCTCTCCCATCAGTGAATCCGGAAATACCAGTTGACGGGCACGCGGGTCAACGGCAGCGGTCTGAATAAAATACCAGTCGCGAACAAGGTTCATTACGTTGTGATACCAGTTGATGTGTGATTCCAGTATCTCACCTGTTCTTGGGTCGTGCACGTGGGGACCACTTGCGTTTGCAACATCGGAAGGTTTGTAAACAATAGCCGAATAACCGGCACCTTCGAGGCTCCAGCTAGGGTCATTCGTAGGTGCCATTTTCGCCATGATAGCGTTTTTGAAACCTGCT
>DASVSM010000600.1:0-2158 GCA_036388115.1 Flavisolibacter sp. | reverse complement strand
AAAGCCGTTGTAGACGGTGCTATTCAGGAAGGCATCTACGTCATCATTGACTGGCACAGCCACAACATCAGGCTGGAAGAGGCAAAAAAGTTTTTTGCGCAAATGGCGCAGACGTATGGCAAGTACCCAAACGTGATTTACGAGATCTACAATGAGCCCGAAAGACAAAGCTGGGCCGACGTAAAAGCTTATTCCGAAGAAGTGATCAAAGTGATCCGGAAGCATGATCCTGACAACATTATCCTGGTTGGCAACACGCATTGGGACCAGGATGTACACATTGTTGCCGACGACCCGTTGGTCAATCAATCGAACATTATGTACACCCTCCATTTTTATGCAGCCACCCACAAGGAGGACCTTCGCAAAAGAGGCGACTATGCGCTGAGCAAAGGCATTCCTGTTTTTATTTCGGAATCGGCCGGCATGGAAGCAAGCGGCGATGGTCCGTTGAATGAAGAAGAATGGGGCCGCTGGACCGACTGGGCGGAAAAGAATAAAATAAGCTGGGTTACGTGGTCGGTATCAGATAAAGATGAAACCTGCTCTGTGTTAAAGAAAACGGCAGCGTCCACCGGTGGATGGAAAGAAGATGATTTGAAAGAATCGGGAATAAAGACAAGAGCGATGATCAGGAAATATAATAAGAATTAATTCATGCGCTATCTGATAAACATGTCCATCTCCAACTGCCTGCTCATTTGTTTTTTTTGCCTGTTTGTTGGATGTGCTTCTTCAAAAAACAGCAGCACCGGCAGCGATACATTAACCGCAACAAAACTGCAGCCGTATGGAAGAACCGCAATAACAAACGATCAACTGGAGTTAATTAGTTCGGCCTCGCATTTTGCTGTCAGTTTTGACGGAAGTGATTGCCAGGTCTTTGCATCGCTTGCAGCCTGGCAAGACCACAACTATCTCCAATATGAAATGGATGGTGGGTATCAAAAAAGAATCCGCATCTCAAAAGGCGATCAGCAGCCCATTACCATATCGGCAGGCAGCGATGGCAATCACACGATCAAAATTTTTAAAGCCACCGAAGCGCATACAGGTCCTGTTTTCATTCAAAAGATAACAGCCAAGAATGTCCGGGCCATTAAGCCTTCTTCTCTACCAGTGGTTGAATTCATTGGCAACAGCATTACGTGTGGTGCAGCAGCCGACCCTTCCGAGGTGCCTTGCGGCAAAGGTGAGTATCACGACCAGCACAATGCGTATATGGCTTACGGCCCAAGAGTAGCAAGAACCTTGAACACGAATTTTATCTTAAGTAGCGTCAGCGGCATCGGCATTTACCGCAACTGGAACAGCGATGGGCCAACCATGCCCCAGGTATATGAAAAGACAGACTTTCAACATACAAGCAACCGTTTATGGGAGTTTAAAACGTATGCGCCAAACGTTGTGAGCATTGCACTCGGTACAAACGATTTCAGCAACGGGGATGGGAAGAAACAACGGGACCCCTTTGACAGCGCAGGCTTTGTTGGCAACTACATCAGATTTGTGCAGCAGGTAAAAGCAAAATACCCGGCCGCACAAATTGCTTTGCTCAGCAGCCCGATGATGAACGGCGAGCGAAGAACATTGTTGCAGAACTGCCTGGCCGCGGTAAAGAATAATATTGATCGTTTGTATCCATCCGGAAAGCTTGTGGCAGTTCATTTTTTTAAGCCGATGCAGGCAAGAGGTTGCAGCGGACATCCCAGTGTGGAAGATCACGGCATCATGGCCGAAGAACTTGTTCCCTTCTTTCAAAAACTTCTTCAATAGAAGGAAGCAATTGCAGTGCCTGCAACTAATATCGATTTTTGATAGTAAAGGAAAGTGCAAATAAAAGCGAATGAATACTACCGTCCTGGTTAGCGTACTGATGATTCTTGCTGTGCCGATCCCTTTTCTGATAAGGTTTGGCGCATCAAAGACTAAAATATGAAGAGTGGTAATACCCTTCGCATTTTGATAGCAGGATATTGGTTGATTAGGAATTGGTTCATTAGGAATTAAGTTGTTCTCTTTAGTGGCAATATCCCAACCAATTCCTAGTATCCTAATCCCCATCTCATACCAGGCCAGTGAAATGAAAATGGTGTAATAGGCTTGCGTGCGCCGCAGTATTTATACTCCTTGTTTATTTGTTTATGCCAACTGCTAT
>DASVSM010000599.1:0-3609 GCA_036388115.1 Flavisolibacter sp. | reverse complement strand
CGGCTTCGAACACAAAGATCCCTTTGTGAAAAAAGTAGCAATTAAACAGGAGCCACGCGAAGAAAAGATCATGATGACTTTAGGTGCTGATACGAAACCGAAACCGGCGCCTGTTGTTGAACAAAAGATACAGGATGTGCTGGCGCCAACATTGGTTGATGAAGATGCCGTTACAGAAATGCCGAGGCAGTTTGAGTTAGATGAAAAAGAAGAGGAAGAAGCGCAACTGCCTTTGCAATATTTTGAATTAGGTGGCGCCGAAAAAAAGGAAGAAGTAAAGGAAGAGCCGACTCCTTCTATCCAGTTGAAATTCATTAAGGATGAAAACAATGCTGAGGCAGAGAGAGAAAAAGAGCGCAAAGAGCTGGAAAAACAAAAGCAGGCGCTGGAAGATAAGTTTGAAGCGTTGCGCCAGAATATTTTAGGTGGCGGGCAGAAATCAACACCGGCGCAGCAAAACAACCCTGCGTCGCCTTCATCGGGTGGGTATCTTTCAAGACCGTCTAATATTTATGCAGAGTCGAAGAAAGATGTACCTGCTGCCAAGCCGGAAGAACCCGCCCGTAAGCCAATTGTAAAAGCAGAGCAGAACGAGGAGTTCGACATGCAACTGGTCATGCGTAACGACACACCTGCGAATGTTCCAACAGGTCAGCCAGCACAAACACCCCAGGCGTCTGCATCTGAGCCTTCGCAGGAAGTCACGGGTGATGATAAGCAACGTGCAGCCGACCGCTTGCAGAAGTTGCGTAACCTGTCGTTCAACCTGAATGCCGCTGATCCAAACAATGAGCTGGAGAGTGTGCCGGCTTACATCCGCCGCAACATGGAGTTGTACAATGGATCCTCTTCTGTGGAAAATTTCTATAGCAGTTACACCGTAAAAAGCGATGGCAAGAACAATGGGACCATCAGCACCATCAATACATTTTTAGACGGCAAGAAGCCGGATTAATCGTTGTTTAATGAAGCCAACGTCCCCGTAGTTGTTCAGCTACCAGACTCCAGAATAGGCTTTGTGTTTTTAGTTGTTCCCCCGCTGTTTACAGTGGGGGTTTTTTATTGTCTTTGAACTGGGATGGGTGGGATTGTGAAAGATGTGTTGGATCTTTTTGGACCAGGGGCCGGAATATCTATTACCCTTCTCTTGCGTCGCACTCTTGTACGCTTTGTAATTCTATTGAGCAGGAGTACTTAAATACAGTTATTCTTTCCTTCTTTCATCATCGTAAACCCACCCCATAGTCATACAGTAAAGTCATTTCCTAACCTCGCCCCTCCAGGGAGAAGATTGTTTATAGCAATCATTTGCCACCTGAAGTCATATCCCTCCTCGGAGGACGACCTAAGATAAACTGCGGGTAAGTAAACCGTAGCAGGTTCCTCTGGCCAGATTAAGTTCAAACCCGATGTTTGCTTACCGGTGCATTTATTCTCATTCTCACATATTCCTCCAGCTTCATCTTCCCAACTTTTGGTGCAACGGTATCATGTTGCATGACTTCGGCAAAAAAGGACAGTTTATCAAACATATTTTTTGAAACCAGTCTAGTCAAAGGCAGAAATGCTTTTACTATCCCTATGGAAACAGTTCTCACTTTCTTGCCCGGAGCAACAATGTTTTGGATGACTTCATTAATTTGTTTACGGCTTAACACTTCTTTTCCACCTGCTTCAATAATTGCATTTGCCTGGCGAATGGAATCAACCGCCACTTCGGCAAGGTCACCTTCGTAAATCGGGTTGGTTAATTTGTCTCCTTTGCCCATCGTTACCAGGCGGCCTTTCTTCGCCATAAAAATTAAGTCAATAAAAGCACTGAAAAGGGCCGGAGGTTTAATGATGGAATAATCAATGCCCGATTGTTTTAATCTCTCAGAGAACTGGTGATGAACCGCAAAGTATTCAAGCTCCGGAAAGTTCTCAGCATGCAACGCTGAAATGTAAACAAACTTTTTTACGTTGCTTTTTACGGCTTCATCCAGGATCGTTGAATTGGCATTCAGGTCAATATCACGAAAGGTTGGGCTGCTTCTTTCGTTTGGCGAAACTGACTTTCCCAAAGCAGAAACGACGATATCTATCCCATCGCAAATTCCCTTCAAAGAAGAAGGCTTTGTTACGTCTGTAATAATGATATGCTGAACGACCGGCCTTAGTTCTGTTGCCTTCTTTTCATTTCGCGCAACAGCCGTTATGCAGTAGCCTTTTTGGTTTAATTCTTCTGCGATCTTTTTTCCCAGGTTGCCGGTGCTGCCGAAAAGAATGACGCGGTTCATGCCAGTTTGTTTCCTGCAAAATTATCCAGGAGATAAAGCAGAAGAGAGGAAGTTGAACGAAACAAAAAAGCTCCCGCATGGAGAGCTTTATCTTGTTCATGAATTGAAGTTCTTTATGCGGGCTGATAAGCAATGATAGCCTCCGCAAAACGCTCCATTTCTTCCAACTGCGGGCTGCATTGCAGGAGAAAAAAGTCCACGCCGGCCTTTTCAAATTTTTCAATCTGCTCAGCAATTTTCTCAGGGGTTCCTGCCAAGCCGGTACGCAAGCCACGGTTGGAAACAGAATAGTCTTCCAGCGACACTTTCTTTTCCAGTTGCGTACCACTTAGCCATTGCTGGTAATTGTTATACCCTTTGGCCGATGCATTTACATTGGTAATACGTTCCAGTTCTTTTTTTACTTCCACATCAGTATTTCGCACAATGGAATAAGCAGCCACGCCGTACGTCATGGCTGGCAGGCCTAACTTTTCCCGCCGTTCTTTTACGTCGGCAATGCGCTTGCCTATCACTTCCGGCGAATCGCCGTGCATGACATAGCCATCGCAGGTTTGTGCAATCAGGTTCTTGCCGGCTTCAGATTCGCCGCCGGCATAGAGCAATGGTTTTTTTGAAGGCTTCGGCTGCAGGATCGTGTCAGTAACCTGGTAATATTTTCCATCAAATGAAAAATTATCTTCTTCCCACATAGAGGTAAGCACATGCAGCCACTCCTGCATACGTGCATAGCGGTCATCGTGCTGTTCGTATTGAATACCGTATTTCAATGCTTCGCCTTTCCACCACGATGAAACTACGTTCAGGGACAAACGTCCATTGCTTATCTGTTGAATGTTGGCTGCCTGCTTTGCAAGGATAGCGGGGTTATGAAATGTCGGACGCACCGCCGTCATCAGTTCCAGTTTCTCTGTAACGGCTGCCAGGGCCGCTGTTGTTGACCATGCGTCCAGCGATGGCGCATCTTCTCCTTTGATATCATTCAAAAAAAGCTCCGCAATCAGTGTGATGTCATAACCAATTTGTTCGCTGCGTTGGGCCAGTCGTTTTACATAGTTCCAACTGGTTTCCATTTGTTCGTCATCCACATTTCTAAGCCATCCGCCAAATACCGGCAGCCAATATCCAAAGCGCATATATTATTTTTTTGTAAATGATGAAAGAAAGTCAACAAGGTTCGTGAACGGATCAAAGCCAATCACATTTTCCGCATCGGCAATGAAATTCGAAAGCGCATTGATGTCATAGTAAAGGATATCTCCGTTGCGATCATCAACAATGTACTCGATACCACCTACGTCGATCTTGGCGTCCTGCACAATTCTTTCTA
>DASVSM010000598.1:0-5016 GCA_036388115.1 Flavisolibacter sp. | reverse complement strand
CGATATAAATATTACCTATTACCGGAACGATCAGCTGGTGAATAAAGTAAATCTTCCCATTAACTTTAATAAGGCCACTGGGAAAAAAGTTTCCATAAAAACAGCCCCGAATGAGAGATACCCTGGCCAGGGTGGTGCTTTTGGTTTAGTGAATGGAATCTATTCCAATAAGGGACTTAGCTATCCTGACTGGCTTGGATGGATTGGTGATGATATGGAAGCATCGATTGATCTAAGGAAATCAACCACTATTGACTCAGTAAGGATACATACGTTAAACCAGAATGGTAGCTGGATTTATTTACCGCAGTATGTAGAAGTGTTTACCTCAGGTGATGGAAAAAATTTTACCTCAGTCGGTAAATCTTCCACCTTTATCCCGGATACACTAACGATGGGATGGATAACAGTACCTGTTCAAAAAAAAGCTGCACGGTACATTAAACTGATTGCAAAAAACTATGGATTAATTCCGGACGGACAAGCAGGCGGCGGAACAAAAGCCTGGGTGTTTGCAGATGAGATACAGGTTTATTAACAGACCTCACCCTGACCCTCACCGCACAGATACTGGCCCATTCAGTCTTTTCTTTCAGGCTTCAATTAATCTGCCATTCATAATGCTTCTCTTCTTTTTACTTTAAACCTTCACACTGCCTGCTATTATCCTGTTTGATGCCTTGTCATCCCGAAATTAAACCCATGTCCATCTTCCTTCTCCTTTTTGGAGAAGGAGGCGAAGCCGGATGAGGCTGAGGGACCTTTGAAGTGAATGATAGACGACTGTCGTAAGAGTAGTGAATCATGGCATTCTTTTCTTACAGCAGGAAGTACAGATGCTTCCTGTGTCAGCAGGACAAGTAAAAGTCATTACGGTAGCAAACAGGCTGGCAGCTGTTGGCTTATTGCTGAAAGCTGATGGCTCATTGCAACCACTATCGGCAAAAATTTAGAGAATTAAAATGCTAGTAGCCCGATGAAGAAACAAGTACATCGGCAATGTGCATGGTTCTGAGATCGTATCCTTTATTATCGATGTAGCCCTGTAAATGCATGAGGCAGGAAAGATCAGTTGAGATCAGGTACTGCGCTCCGGTTGCCAAGGCATGTTCAACCTTTTGTTCCCCCATGGCAATGGAAATAGGTTCGAACTTAACGGCGAATGTACCGCCGAAACCACAGCACGTTTCTACATCTTCCAGTTCCACCAATTCAAGCCCTTTTACATTTTGTAAAAGCTTTCGCGGCTCTGTTTTGATTTTGCATTCGCGCAAGCCCGCACAGGAATCATGATAGGTGGCTTTGCCTCGCAGCTCTGCACCAAATTTTGTCTGGCCTAATTTGTTGACGAGGAACTCAGAAAATTCAAAGATGTTTTCCGATACAGCTTTTACCTCGCTGAGGTAAGAAGAGTTTTCAAACAACTTCGTATAATAATTACGGACAAAACCAACACAACTGGCACTCGGCGCCACGATGTATTCTGATCCGCTAAAGTCTTTTATAAATTTCTTGCAAACGTCACGGGAGGCGTCCCAGAAACCTGCATTGAAGGCTGGCTGTCCGCAGCAGGTTTGTTTCGGGTTATAACTAACCTCGCATCCTGCTTTTTCCAACACAGTCACCATGTTAAAAGCAGTCTGTGGGTACAATTGATCAACAAAACAGGGAATAAAAAGCTGGATATTCATGAAAGCAGTCCTTCTTTTAAGCTGTTGTTCAGTACCATCATTTTCAGCGCTGTGATGGCAGCCTCCTCCCCTTTGTGTCCGTGCACACCACCAATGCGCTCCTTTGCCTGCTCCATTGTATTGACCGTTAAAACGCCAAATATCACCGGAACCTGTAGAGCTAAATTTAATTGAGTGATGCCGGTTGTTACTGATTGGCAAACATATTCAAAATGCGGTGTGTCGCCGCGAATGACACAACCTAAGCCTATAAAAGCCGTGGGTGCATTGTTATTAGCCCAGCATTGCTGAATGGCAAATGGAATTTCTACCGCGCCGGGCACCACTATTGTTTTGGCTGCAATATCAAATTGTTCAAAGACTTTTCTGCAGCCTCTTTCCAGCTCGTCAGCAATGTCCGCATTCCATTCCGTCTTTACCAAAACAACAAGGGCATCCTTCAGATTCTGGATGCCCTCAAGCCGTTCAAATAATTTGCTATTCGCGATGTCTGCCATCTAAATCAGTTTACAGTTTACCTGTTCACTTGTTCACTTGTAAAGCATACTCATAAATTAAATACTCCAAACAAGCAAACAGGTAAACCTGTGAACTGGTGAACATTTATTTAGTCTACGTTATACTCACCATTAACCGCCAGGTACTTCTCTGCTTCAAAGCCCCATTGCGTTTGACGGTATTTTGTTTTTACTTCTTTATAAAGTTCAACTGCACCTTTCTTGTCATTTAAAACTTTATCGGACAGGTAGGCAGCAAGAAACAGGGCTTCAGATGCAAAGGCCTCGTCTTCTTCAAAATGACGGGCTGCTTTTTTGTAGTAGTCCAGTGCTTCTTTACCGTTGCCTTTGTCTGCATACGCATCGCCCAGCAACTTGTAAGCTCTTGCCTGCACCTGAGCAGCATCGGTATTTACTTCTTTCAGGTAGTTAATGCCCTTATCAAAATTTCCTTTCTTAACGTAGATAGCACCGGCGATATACCGGGCACGTTCGCC
Source organism: Flavisolibacter sp. (assembly GCA_036388115.1). Lineage (GTDB taxonomy): Bacteria > Bacteroidota > Bacteroidia > Chitinophagales > Chitinophagaceae > Flavisolibacter. The sequence goes on along the minus strand of DASVSM010000598.1, from coordinate 2,331 downwards.
AACCTTTGTACCGCCATACTGGCTGATCACCTTTTCCAGGCCCATGTACTGACCATCACCATTCAGCGCTTTGTCCAGTGAATCTTGGGCATAATATCCTTCTGCTTTAAAAATCGCATCAGCAGCCTTTTTTTCTTTTGGCCCCTGTACAAAATTTTTGTAGATCAGGAAACCGGCCACAACCAGGATCACTGCACCCAGTGCAATGCTGATGGTTTTGCCAAAACGGCCCCAAAAATCTTTTGCACGTTCAACCACTGCTTCACTTTCGGTTCTTGGACGTGCCTCTCTTACTACTGCCATTGAATTAAATTGTTTATTTGGTGGAATAAATTAATCGGTTATAAACGGATAGTTCTGGTCAACATAAACATCTTTCAGTACCTCGCTGTCATCCGGCCACGGCGACTCTTCCGCAAATGTTACGCTTTCCGCCACAGCTGCTTCCACTCTTTCGTTGATTGCCTTAATTTCTTCTTCTGTTGCCAGCTTATTGTCGTACATCGTACTTAATAAAGCCGAAATTGGATCTCTTCCCTTGTACTCTTCTACTTCTTCCTTTGTCCGGTATTTCTGCGGGTCAGAGATGGAGTGACCTTTATAACGATAGGTTTTGATCTCCAGCAAGGTTGGGCCATCGCCTTCCCTGGCTCTTTTTACTGCCCTGGCAACCCCTTCGTGAACCGCCTCTGCACTCATCCCGTCAATCACATCGGCCGGCATTTCGTAGGCATCTGCCAACTTGTAAATGTCCGTGATGTTGGAGGTTCGCTGTACAGACGTTCCCATTGCGTAGTTGTTGTTCTCGCAAATGAAAATCACTGGCAGCTTCCAGGTCATGGCCAGGTTAAACGTTTCGTGCAACATACCCTGGCGGGCAGCGCCATCGCCAAAATAGGTAAGGCACACATTATCGGTACCCCGGTATTTTTCTGCAAACGCAAGGCCTGCACCGGTACCAATCTGCGCACCCACGATCCCATGACCGCCGTAGAAGTTTTCTTTCTTGCCAAAGAAGTGCATACTTCCACCTTTGCCCTTGGCACATCCGGTGGCCTTGCCATACAATTCAGCCATGCAGGAATTCACAGAAATTCCTTTCGCAATAGCCAGCCCGTGATCGCGGTAAGCCGTAATAAAAAGATCTTCCGGACGGGTAGCGGTCATACAACCGGCAGCAATCGCCTCTTGTCCCACGTAAGCATGGAAAAAGCCGCGGATCTTCCCTTCCATTTTATACTTCTCTTCAGCCATTAATTCAAACTGGCGTATGAGCTGCATCAGTTCATACCAATACAAATAAGTTTCTTTCGTGTATTTAGTAGCCAAGGTTGCGTTTTTGAGCGGCAAAAATAAGGGAAACGGTCTTTAGTTTGGAGTTTGGGGTTGGGAGTTTGGGGTTAAGTGTACGTTGCTTTTCGGGAATGCCGTTCAGGACACGCTTTCTAGAATAAATTTTAAGTAACTGTTTAGGCTGGAGAAGCAGGATTTAACACCTTATAGGGATGGGCAGCTTCCCTGAGCAGGTGGTTGCCAACGGAGCAGTCAAGACATTTCTTTTTTGTGCAGTATTCATTCCTTAATTCAATCAATGCCTGGGAGTCGAAAGCAGAACGGTTCTCCACTCCCGCTTTCACAAATTCGTTGGTGATACTGTTGGCTTCAGCAGGCAGTTCTTCCAGCCAGCGGACAGCTTTGTCTTTGAAGCGTTCTTCCTTGTGATAAACGCCATAGGAAAAAAGCACAGGGATGACGGTATTGATCATTGTATTGTTGATAGCATCGGTACCTGACATTTTCTTTTTGAACAAAGAGCTTTGTTTAAATGTGTAATGGTAGTGCCAGAAATCGTTCGCCGTTACCCGGAAGATATCTTTCATTTCCTGAAGGTTACCTGTTTCAATAATGCTGGAAAAAAGATGGCTTGCCTGATATACTAACATGGCCAGTTGTGCCAGCCGGATGGTGGGGAAATTACTTGGACGCATCCGAAGGAATAACATGGGAACGGGAGAAGGCTGAAGACCGTATTTCTTTTGCAGGAACCTGTATTCGCGTTGCAAGAGTTTTGGGTAATCATCATCAAATTCCTCATTTAAAAGGTTTGCTTGTCCAAACAACAACGCTTCTACCTGGTGAACCGATGATTTATGTTTGGCAAGGATGTTTATAGGAATTGTCCGTGCTACTGCCTCAAATGCGTCGGTATTAATCTTGCTTCCGAAGTTCCGCGCAAGTATCCACCAAAAGGTTTCTTCCCAATGGTGATTGGATTGTTGGAACAACTGCAGCACATGGGCTGATTTGCGGGTCAATCTTTCTACTAACAAC
>DASVSM010000597.1:0-14382 GCA_036388115.1 Flavisolibacter sp. | reverse complement strand
AGTCCCGACGATCCTTACGTCATTCAATAAAGCTTGTCCTTTCTGTTGATTAAGCCGTTCGCTTCTGCGAATGGCTTTTTTGTTTTTTGGGTTCGCCAGTTTACTTGTTCACGTGTTCACAAGTTATTGCTCTGAAATAATCTGTTGTAGCATTGTAAGCATTGATTGTCCTTTTTACCGGTAATGATTGGGAAAAACGCAGGCTTAACAAGTGAACCTGTAAACCTCTGAACACTCTACACCTCACAAGCTTCAGCGCTAACTTTCAACTGGTGTGCTTCCAATTTGGGAAGCGTGAAGGAAAAGAGACTCCCTTGCCCAACGGCACTTTCTATTTGCAGGCTACTTCCGTTTTTGGATAAGAATTCGTTGCAAAGCATCAAGCCCAAACCGGTACCGGTTTCACTGGAAGTGCCGGTGGTGGTATAAAAAACCTGCTGCCGTATTTTATTCAATGCATCCTCGCTGATACCTACACCCGAATCATGAACATAGATCTCCACAAACGATCCCAGGTCATTAAAGCCTATCTCGATATGCCCTTTTTCAGGCGTAAATTTTATAGCGTTTGACAAGAGGTTGCGTAGCACAAGCTGAATCATGTCGATGTCTGCACAAACAAAAACATCCTCTTTAACAAGTACCTGCGTATAAATTTTTTTTGCTTCTAACTGAAGGCGTAATAGCCTGGCAACATCGTTCACCAGGTGCCCTATATTAATATCCTGCGGGTAAACAACATCAGCCTGCATCTGTGACTTTGCCCACTGCAAAAGATTTTCCATGAGGCTTGTCGTGTAATTCAGATCTTTCAATACATCAGGCACCATCTCTTTTACCTCTTCTGCCGGCAGGTCGTATTGATGCATGTTCTGAAATAAATTTCGCAGCGCATACATGGGCGATTTCAGGTCATGCGAGATAATGGAAAACAATTTATTCTTGAACGTATTGAGATCAGCCAGCTCCTCTTTTTGTTTTTCCAGTTGCCTGGCTTTTTCGCTGATCACCTCTTTCTGTTTTTCAATTTCAATGTTCTTATCCGCCAGGTGTTTCTGTTTGGTAAGAATATTAAACTGGTAGATCGTGGCCTCTTTCTTCACCAAATACAAGCCATAGAAAATAAATGCCAGTGAAACGGTTTTGTAAAGCAGGTAAACAAGCTTGTTTTCAGTTCTTACCTCGTAGGTAAAATGATCGAGTACAGCAGAAAGAACAAAGAAAGAGATCATGGAAAAACCAATGGCAAAAAGCATGTAACCAAAATCCTGTAAAAAGAAAACGGAAAGGATAACAAACAGGATAAAGTGTAATTCAATCCCCGGGTTCATTCCATTCAGGTAGACCAGGCAGGTACAAAGCGGGTAAAGCAAAAAGTAAGCGTACAAAGAAGCCTGGTACTGGCGAATATAATTCAATCCCAAAACAATCAGGCTTACCCCCGCAGGCCAGCAGGCAATGCCCCATGCCTCGGACGGGATCTTGCCTGGCAGCGCCATCCCTAACAATGGAATAAACAAGCCGGCCAATAATTGAAAAAAGTTGATCTGGTTAAAGATGCGAAGCTTCCGTTGCTCATATTCATCCATGGTGGTTGAGTAACCCAAGAACTTCACCTGCAGGTAAACCTGTGCAGAGCGGACCCTGATGGTTTCCAGTGTTTCAGCAAGCGCAGACGAACGGTATTTTACCCGTGCGGTGTTAGAAGCGTTTAAGCTTTCCATGGATTGAATAGTTGGCAGCGCACAAAATAGGCAATGAATCCGGGCTGTGCAATACCAAACGCTCAACTCAGCTATTCTTGCTGCGAATGGCTTTATAAATCTTGATAGCGCTCATCAGTACAATAACGAATCCCATTAATCCAACCAATCCCCACACCCAGCTAAGGCTTGATTTGACTGTTGCCAGCATAACGATTGGCACTAAAAAAATGGTGGCGACTTCGTTCCATACACGAAGCTTTTGGGAAGAATATTTAAAGATTCCGGCAGCTTGTTGCCTATAAATTGAATGAAGGGAGAAGTGATAGAGGTAAAGAAAAAGTACAAAATGTAGTTTGATGAGCAGCCACTTTCCGGCATCATCAGTCAGTAATTTATTCCAGTTGCCGAGGAACATAACCGTTGGTCCAAGTAGCAAAGTAAGAACAGCAGATGGCCAGGTAATGCCCAACCAAAGCCGCTTCATCATGATGGAAAACTGCTTCTGCAGAATGCTTTTTTCCGGCTCCCCTTTCTCATTGGCTTCCGCATTGTAAATAAACAGCCTAACGATGTAAAACATCCCCGCAAACCAGGTAACGATGAAGATAATGTGGAGTGCTTTTAGATACGCGTACATGTGATAAGTGTAAAATCTAAAATATAAAATGCAGAATGCAAAACGAGAGAAGCATCATACTCTATAAAGACTAACAGTTTTAAATTTTAGATTCTGCTGTTTTACATTCAGGGCAGAACCATTTCCTGATTACCCTTCACATATTCTTCTATCCACTTTACCAGCGTACCCACCCAAAGTGGGTGCACATTCAAACAAGGAATCAGCTCAAAGCTTTCGCCGCCGGCTTCTAAAAAGAACTCTCTTCCTTCTTCGCCCATTTCTTCAATTGTCTCTAAACAATCAGAAACAAAAGCCGGGCAGACAACCAATAATTTCTTTACACCTTCCGCCGGTAATTCTTTCAGCCGTACAGCGGTGTAAGGCTTTAACCAGGGGTCGCGACCCAAACGCGATTGAAAGGAGAAGCCACGTTTTTCTTTCGGTATGCCCAATTTATCTGCCACCAGATTAGTTGTCGTCCAGCATTGATGACGATAACAATAGGCATGTGCTTCCGATGGCACTTCGCAACAGTTGGGCGATTGCAAACAATGTTTTTTTGTTGGGTCGCATTTTAACACATGACGCTCAGGTATGCCATGATAGGAAAACAGAATCTGGTCGTAGTCCCCGTTTTCTACAAAAGGCCTGATACTTTCCGTTAAGGCATGTATGTAATCATCATCATTATAAAAAGGTTTGATGAACGTCAGCTTGAAATTGTACCCTCCTTTTGCATGCTGTTCTTTGGTGTATTCAACGGCTGTTTCGTAAGAGCTCATGGCATAGTGCGGATACAAGGGAATGGCCACCACTTCTTCCAGGTCGGGATTCTTTTGCACCAGTTCATCAAACGCCTCTTTGGGCGATGGAGTTCCATAGCGCATGGCAATCACCACCGGCTCTTCCACTTCTTTCTTCAAGGCATCACGTAATTGTTTAGAGATAACAATCAGCGGAGAACCTTTTTCTGTCCAGATGGATTTATATGCTTCGGCTGATTTTGGCGCCCGGAAGGGAACGATAATGCCTTTCACCAGCAAAGCCCTCAAAAGCCAGGGTTTGTCAATCACCCGTTCATCCATCAAAAATTGATCGAGGTAGCGCTTCACATCTTTTACTTCCGTCGAATCCGGAGACCCCAGGTTCATCAAAACAATGGCTCGTTTCATAAGTGCGCAAAACTAAACCACGAATGACACGAACGGACACGAATTTTTGCGTAATGGTTTTGATAATTTCCTTCAGAAAGCAATTTCAATGTTTGGTCATATCCAATAAAGACTGTTTTTATGAGAATGACTCTATTCGTACAATTCGTGTATCAAATTCGTGTTTACGCTTCATCCACCCTTTGCCACACTTCACCTGCCCATTCTGCAACCTGATGAAAATCAGTCATTCAAATGACAGATAGATGACAGTATTTTTAGGCTTGGGGCCATCCTGAAATTACTTTTGCGCCGTGATCGTTGACTAAAATTGACATGAATACACAGCACTTCAAGAACATAGCAAACTTCTTTGTAGCAGGAATCAATTACAAAAAATCCGATGCCTCTATCCGTGGACAATTTGCTGTCAGCAACGATCAATACAGCACCATTTTAGAGCTGGCTTCCTTACAGGGTTTGAACGAGCTTTTCATCCTTTCTACCTGCAACCGCACCGAAATTTATGGCTTTGCCCATAACAGTAACCAACTGGTAGACCTGCTGTGTTCTCAAACTGTGGGCAATGCAGAAGCCTTTAAAGAAGCAGCTTATATCAAGAACGGAACCGAAGCGTTGGAGCATGTGTTCAATGTCGGGGCGGGATTGGATTCGCAGATTTTGGGTGATTATGAAATTGTAGGCCAGTTGAAAACAGCCGTGAAGTTTGCAAAAGAACAAGGCTTTGTTGGTGCGTTTACAGAACGTTTGATCAACTGTGTTTTACAATCTTCCAAGATCATTAAGAACAATACCGTTTTAAGCGGCGGCACTGTGTCGGTGGCCTTTGCTGCCGTGCAATACATCACCAATCTGGTGGTCAATCCTTCGGCTAAAAACATTCTGCTGTTAGGTGTGGGAAAGATTGGCCGTAATACCTGCAAGAACCTGGTTGATTATCTGGGTACAAAAAATATTACGCTGATCAACCGTTCGCCGGAGAAAGCAGCGGCGCTGGCCGGTGAACTAGGCTTGAATTCTTCTGCACTCCAAAACATAGAAGAAGAAGTAGCAAAGGCAGATATCATTTTAGTAGCGACGAATTCTGCACAGCCGGTTATCTTAAAAAAGCATGTGGAAGGCAAAGGCGAAAAACTCATCATTGACCTTTCTATTCCTTACAATGTGGCCGATGACGCACAGCTTTTGCCTAATGTGCAGATGGTAAACGTGGACAAGCTTTCCCAGATAAAAGATCATACACTGAAGATGCGTCTGGCCGAAGTGCCGAAAGCAAAAGGCATCATTTCAGAACTCATGATAGAGTTTCAGGACTGGTGCGACATGCGCCGACATGTGCCCATGCTGAAAGACCTGAAAGTAAAGTTGAAAGAGCTTCAAGCTCATCCGCAATATGTGCAAACAACTACCTGCCCAAAGAAATTAGACGTGAAGATCCAACGGGTATTGAATGAAACTGCAGGCAAGATCAAGGTGCAAAACAGCCGCGGTTGTCAGTACCTTGCGGCCCTGAACGATTTCATCAACGTTAAAAATTAATGCAACAAGTTTTACGAATTGGTACAAGAGACAGCCAACTGGCTGTGTGGCAGGCTACATGGGTACAAAGCTTATTAAAAGAAGCGGGTGTGGCCTCTAAGTTAGTATATATAAAAAGCGAAGGCGATCTTGATACAGTGACGCCATTGTATGCATTAGGCGTGCAAGGTGTATTTACAAAAACATTAGATGCTGCCTTATTAAATAACCGCATCGATATTGCGGTTCACTCCATGAAAGATGTACCTACGCAACTGGCAGAAGGAATACAGCAAGCGGCCGTTTTAAAACGGGCTTCTCATAAAGATATTTTTGTTTATAAAGGCGGCACTGGCTTTTTGGATAATCTCCATTCGGAAGCAATTATTGCTACCGGAAGTATTCGCCGTATTGCACAATGGCGGCATCGTTATCCAAATCACAAGGCGGAAAACTTACGCGGTAATGTAAATACCCGTTTGCGTAAACTGGAAGAAAGCAACTGGAACGGTGCCATCTTTGCAGCTGCTGGTTTGGAAAGAATTCATTTGCGTCCCGCAAACTCAATTGACCTGGATTGGATGTTGCCGGCACCTGCACAAGGTGCTGTTATGGTGGTGTGCAGGGAAGAAGATGAAGATGTGCTGCAAGCTTGTCGATCCTTTAACGATGAAGCAACCGCTTTGTGTACCAAACTTGAAAAAGATTTTTTGCGTGTATTGATGGGTGGTTGCTCTACGCCCATTAGTGCGTTTGCCGAAATAAATGGAGATACTGTTTTATTCAAAGGCAACATTTGCAGTCCTGATGGAGCCCACCTGGTAGAACTTCAATTGGAAAGAAGTAGAAATGAAAGTGAAAACCTTGGTGAAGAAGCTGCATACCAGTTGCTCACAGATAAAAAAGCACAACACATTATAGAAACCGTCCGCAATGGAAAGTGATAAAAAATATTTGCTTAGTACACGTCCGCTTCCAAAAACCGTCACTGAAGAAGGGGCGAAGAAGGGTGTCATCATCGAAGAGTTGTCATTCATTGCCACCAAACCGGTAGAGGAGGATGAGCTGTTTCAAAGAATTAAAACGCTTTCCACAGAACAGCATACCATTGTTTTCACCAGTATGAATGCAGTGGAAGCTGTAGCGGCTCAGGCCAAAGAGATTACGGGCTGGAAGATCTATTCCATTGGCAATACAACCCGCAAGCTGATTGAAGAGGCATGGGGCGCAGATAAAATTGTGGCAACGGCTGAAAATGCACAGCGGCTTGGTGAACGTTTGATAGATGATGGTGTGAAAGAAGTCGTGTTCTTTTGTGGTAATGTCCGGCGACATGAACTGCCGAATAAGATTCGGTCCGAAGGTGGTAAAGTAGAAGAAGTAGTTGTGTACGCAACAGAAGAAACACCAATCGATTTGACCAGGAATTATGACGGAATACTGTTCTTCAGTCCCAGTGCCGTGGAGTCATTTTACAGCCACAACAAACCGGCAAAGCACACTGTACTTTTTGCCATTGGTAAAACAACAGAAGAAGCCATTCGACAACATCGAAGCCATAAGATCATTGTTGCTAAGGTGGCCGATAAAGTAAGGCTGGCGCAGGAAGCAATTGACTATTTAAGTCAGGATGAGAAAAAATAGTAAGCACAGAAAATCAGTATATGACAGCATTGAAAAATGATCTTTTATTACGGGCATTACGAAAGGAAAAAGTTGAACGCCCTCCTGTATGGATGATGCGCCAGGCAGGAAGGTATTTACCGGATTACATTAAGCTGAGAGAGAAATATGATTTCTTTACCCGTTGCCAGACGCCTGAGCTGGCAACTGAAATTACCTTGCAACCCATCGACCAGGTAGGTGTGGATGCAGCCATCATCTTTTCTGATATTCTGGTCATTCCACAGGCAATGGGACTGGAAGTGTTGATGGAAGAAGGAAAGGGGCCATCACTTCCAAAAACAATCAAAACACAGCAAGACATTGATGCTTTAAATACAGCCAATGCTGAAGATCATTTGAAGTATGTGATGGATGCATTGGCCATGACAAAAAGAGAATTGAACGGCCGTGTGCCGCTCATTGGTTTTGCCGGTGCGCCGTGGACCATCCTTTGTTATATGGTAGAAGGAAAGGGCAGCAAAACATGGGACAAGGCAAAACAGTTTGCCTATACACAACCGCAGTTAGCGCATGCACTGTTGCAAAAAATTACCGACATCACCATTGATTATTTAAAGGCACAAGCAAAAGCTGGTGCCGATACTTTGCAGGTATTTGATAGCTGGGCCGGGTCTTTATCGCCGGAAGATTTTAAGACCTATGCACAGCCATACTTGCTTCAAATTTCCGATGCTCTAAAAGATATTGTACCTGTTATCCTCTTTCCCAAAGGAACATGGTATGCTTTAAAAGAATTGAGTCAAAGCAGTGCAAGCGGTATTGGTATCGACTGGACAATTGCACCGCAACTTGCCAGAGAATTAACGGCCAACAACATCACACTCCAGGGTAATTTTGACCCGGCTAGATTATTAGCGCCTATCCCACAAATAAAAAAATGGGTAAAGGAAATGATTGATGCATTTGGTTCGCAGAATTACATCGCCAACTTAGGTCATGGCATTACACCAAATGTTCCTGTTGATCATGCAAAAGCGTTTGTGGAGGCAGTAAAAGAATACCGTCCGAACCAGGATTGATGGGATTTAAAGGATGAAGATGGAAATAAAAGATGCATGGGTTAACTACATTCACGATTTGCAGAACCGCATTTGCGCGGCATTGGAAGAAGTGGATGGCAAAGCCAGGTTTTTTGAAGACAAGTGGGAGAGGCCGGAAGGCGGCGGAGGCAAAACAAGGGTGATTGCTGATGGTGATGTATTTGAAAAAGGTGGCGTGAATACCTCTGTTGTATACGGTGATGTAACAGATGCGATGAAAATGCAGCTCAAGATCGATGGCGCCAAGTGGTTTGCCTGTGGTCTTTCGCTGGTCATTCATCCGCTCAATCCATTTGTGCCAACAGTGCATTGTAATTACAGGATGTTTGAATTGTACAATGAACAAGAGGAAGTGATAGACAGATGGTTTGGGGGCGGAACGGATCTGACGCCTTATTATTTATTTGAAGAAGATGCAAGGCATTTTCATGGAACGTATAAAAACGTGTGCGATGGGTTTGATCCTTTGTTCTATCCCAAGTTCAAGGAAGTATGCGATAACTACTTTGTGAATTTTCATCGGAATAACGAAAGGAGAGGAATTGGTGGAATCTTTTATGATTACCAAAGGCCGGATGATGCAAAAGACCTAAACTTTTGGATAGATTTCGGAAGGGCTTGTGGTGATGCTTTTATTTCGGCTTATATACCGATAGTTGACAAAAGGAAGAAGACTTCTTATACAGACGAAAATAAGCACTGGCAGGAGATCAGAAGAGGAAGATATGTAGAGTTTAACCTGGTGCATGACCGGGGAACTTTATTTGGTCTTAAGACCAATGGAAGAATAGAAAGTATTTTAATGAGTCTGCCGCCAACCGTACGGTTCGAATACAACTATCAGCCAATGCCAGGCAGCGAAGAAGATAAATTGCTGCAGGCTTGTCTGCATCCGAAAGATTGGATAGCAGCCGAAACAACAGAAGAAGAAAAAGCAGAATGGGCAAGGCGTTCCAATTCCTGCTAAAGAATCAAACTGCGTTTTATTTAAAGGCTAATCAGAAAGAACATGTACTTACAAAGACGAAACAGGATATTAAGGGCAACGCCAGCTATTCGTAGCCTCGTTGCTGAAACAATATTGACACCCAATGATTTTATCGCTCCGCTGTTCATAGATGAAGGCGAGAATGTGCAAACAGAAATTGCATCCATGCCTAACTATTACAGAAGAAGTTTAGACCTCACGGTGAAAGAGGTAAAAGAACTGTGGAGCATGGGCATTAAAAGTGTTTTGCTTTTTATCAAATGCAAAGACGATTTAAAAGATAACACCGGTAAAGAAGCATGGAACGCAGATGGACTGATGCAGCGCAGTATCAAGGTAATCAAAGATGCTGTGCCCGGGATGTATGTGATGACGGATATAGCGCTGGACCCCTATTCTTCTTATGGGCATGATGGCATTGTGGAGAACGGAGAAATTGTGAATGATCCAACAGTGGAAGCCCTGGTTAAGATGAGCATCTCTCATGCGCAAGCAGGTGCGGATATGGTGGCACCAAGCGATATGATGGACGGTCGCATCGGTGCTATTCGTGAAGGGCTCGAGAATAGTGGCTTTACCAAAACAGGTATCATGGCTTATAGCGCCAAATATGCTTCCTGCTTTTATGGCCCGTTCCGCGATGCATTGGACAGTGCGCCGGGCTTTGGTGATAAAAAAACGTATCAGATGGATTATGCCAATAGAACAGAAGCAGTAAAAGAGGCCCTGATGGATGTAGAAGAAGGTGCAGACATTGTGATGGTAAAACCGGGGCTTCCGTATTTAGATATTGTAAGAGAAGTGAAAAATGCCGTGGATGTTCCTGTGAGTGTTTATAACATCAGCGGTGAATACGCCATGATTAAAGCGGCGGCAAAAATGGGCTGGATCAATGAAGAAAAAGCGATTCTGGAAACACTGACTTCTATTAAAAGAGCCGGTGCTGATTTGATAGCGACGTATTTTGCAAAGGATGCGGTGAAACTCCTGAACGGATAGGTTCATTTATTTTTTAAATTAGCACTATGGCTGCACCTGCTTTAAAATACCAAACATTAGAACGCATCTCGGTAGAAGAATACCTGCATCTGGAAAAAACAGCCGAAACAAAACATGAGTTTGTGGATGGTGAGGTGATTGCTATGGCCAGCGCTACCCGTGAGCACAACGAAATTGTTTCGAATGTGATTCGCGAAATCGGTCTTTGCCTGAAAGGAAGGGAATGCGGAATTTATCCTTCTGATTTCCGCGTTATAACACCTGCCGGACGAAACTATTTTTATCCCGACGCCACGGTTGTTTGCGGTGATTTGCAACTGCAGCCGGATGTATTCGATACATTACAAAACCCCATCGTCATTTTTGAGGTGGTGAGTGAGGGTACAGAAAATATTGACCGGGGTTACAAGTTTTTTCATTACCAGCAAATTCCATCATTGCAGGAATATATTCTGATCGATTCAAGAACACGCAGCATCGAAGCCATCCGCAGGCAGGCGAACGATACCTGGCAGTTTGATAAACTCTCTCCCACAGATGGAACGCTACACCTGAACAGTGTTGGTTGCTCGCTGTCGTTTGATGATATCTATTACCGGGTGCAGTTGTCGCCGGCTTCATAAGTTTTCAGGCCTGTTTTCGTTATACCTGCCGCTTGTTCTCATCCTACATTTGCGGCATGAATATTTCAAAAAGCGAAGAACTTTTCAATAGAGCACAGAACAGCATTCCCGGCGGCGTTAATTCTCCGGTAAGAGCCTTTAAAAGTGTGGGTGGCAATCCTATCTTTTTTCAAAAAGCAAAAGGCGCTTATTTATACGATGTTGATGGTAACCGATACATCGACTACATCAATTCGTGGGGACCAATGATCCTGGGACATGCCTTTGAACCAATAGTAGAAGCGATTCAAAAGAAAGCGGTTGATTCTACCTCTTTTGGTGCACCGACAGAACTGGAAGTGGAGATGGCGGAGCTGGTGAAAAGCATGGTGCCAAATGTGGATCTCATTCGTATGGTTAGCAGTGGAACGGAAGCTTGTATGAGTGCCCTGCGTTTGGCAAGAGGTTACACGGGCAGAAATAAATTCATCAAGTTTGAGGGCTGTTATCACGGTCATGCTGATCCGTTTTTAGTAAAGGCTGGGAGTGGTGTGGCGACCTTCAATATTCAAACAGTACCCGGTGTAACGGCTGGTGTTTCTGCAGATACGCTAACAGCGCCTTACAATGACCTGGAAGCCGTTCAGAAATTGGTAGTGGAAAACAAAGGTGAGATTGCCGCTATCATCATTGAACCGGTTGCCGGCAACATGGGTTGCATTATACCACAACAAGGTTACCTGGAAGGGTTACGAAAGATCTGTGATGAAGAAGGCATTGTTTTCATTTTTGATGAAGTGATGACAGGCTTCCGTCTGGCGCAAGGTGGTGCACAGGAACGTTTAGGTATCGATGCAGATTTAGTAACTTATGGGAAGGTGATTGGCGCCGGTATGCCGGTAGGTGCATTTGGGGGTAAGCTCGAAATTATGAAGCACATTGCCCCGCTGGGTAATGTTTACCAGGCAGGAACGTTAAGCGGAAATCCATTGGCAATGATTGCTGGGTATACCTTGCTTTCGCATCTGAAAAACAATCCTTCCATTTATAGTGAGCTGGAAGAAAAAGGGGAGTACCTGAAGGCCGGTTTACATCTGGTGTTAAAAGAAAGCGGCATTCCTTATGTCATCAACCATTTGGGTAGTATGATCTCTGTTCATTTCAGCGAAAAGCCAGTACTCGATTTCGCTTCTGCGGCATCTGCTAACAATGCACTGTTCAGTAAATATTTTCATGCAATGCTCGACAGGGGAATTTATCTGCCGCCTTCGGCATTTGAAACCTGGTTCCTAAGCCAAGCGTTGAGCAAAGAGGATCTGGATAAAACAATTGAAGCAACAAGAGAATTCCTGTCTTTGAACCGGGATATATGAGATGAAGTGGATTTATAAGATAAAGCAAGCGTTCAAAGTTGGACGCTTGCTTTATCTCATAAAGTAATGCCCAGTGAAATCTCAATCATCCCGTTGTCCTCGGTTCAAAGACAAATAGATCAGCCGCTATCCCATCTGCCCTAAGCATGCCTTCATCCGTTAGCTGTGCATGATCATTGCTCATTTTTATTAAACCCGTGCGGAGATATTTTGTCAGGTCCTTTTCAATTCGTTTGCGTTCTTTCTCCCCCCACTCCATTTGCATTTTATTCAGATCAATGCCTTCCATTGTTCGTAAGGAGATCATGATGCTTTCGTTTAATTGTTGTGACGGAGTAAGTTTTTCGATCTCTCTTTCTGCACCGCCTCCATTTATTGATTTGATATAAACATTGTTGTTCGCAATATTCCATCTTCTTTCCCTGCCATTAAAAGAATGGGCTGAAGGGCCAAGACCTAAATAAGAAAAACCTTTCCAGTAAGATGAATTATGCTTGCTTCGGAAACCCGGCTTGGCAAAGTTGGACACTTCATAATGTTCGTAGCCTGCATTACGCAGCCATTCCATCAACTGCAAAAACTGCCTTGCCTGTTTATCATTGTCAACATCAATTGTTTTTTGCAGGGAAATGTTTTTATGAAGCGGCGTTTTTTCTTCCACCGTCAAAGCATAGCAGGAGAGGTGTTTAATGCCGTAACCAATAGCCGTTTCTACATTCTGCTGCCACATGTCATCTGTTAAAAGCGGCGAACCATAAATAAGGTCAATGCTTAAATTATCAATCCCTGCCGCATAGCTGTTCTCAATGCATGCTTTGGCCTGGTCTGCGTTGTGTGCCCTGTTCATCCAGCGAAGCTCTTCTTCAAAAAAAGACTGGATGCCAATGCTTAAACGATTAATCCCCAGGTTTTTCCAGGCTGCTGCTTTTTCCGGGGTCACATCATCGGGGTTTGCCTCAAGCGTTATTTCCACATCAGTTGCAACAGCAAAGTGCTTTCGTAAATCATCGATCAATAACCGGCAATCTTCAACCGCCAATATACTTGGCGTGCCGCCGCCAAAATAAATAGTAGCCACTTCTTCGCCTCCCAAATAGTCTTTTTCAGCGATGATCTCTTTTCGCAATGCCTGAACCAGGTCATCTTTATAGCGCAAAGAAGTGGAAAAATGAAAGTTGCAGTAGGTGCAAGCCTGTTTACAAAAGGGAATATGCAAATAAATTCCAGCCAACTTCGTTATCCTTTTTCGTCGATTTTTATGTTTGTAACAATGTCTGCTAAGGTAAAATACAGATTGGTAGTGTGGCTGTTTTTAACAGTCCTGTGTGGCAAGGCCAGTGGGCAGACCTATCCGGTAAAATACAGAACAACGGATTCTATACAAGTAAAACAGATCGGCTTGCCAACCAGTTTTCCTAACCGTTTTGATGCCAATACTTACCTGGCCGGCCTGCTGCCACTCCTGCAAAGCAAAGGTTTTGTTACCGCATCAATTGATAGCCTACGGCTGGATTCTTCCGAAGCTTCAGTAGCATTGTTTTTTGGCGAACGATACAAATGGGGCCTTATCCGGACAAGGGAAGAGAACAGTCCGATTTTAGAAGCCATTCGCTTCCCCGTTATAAAAGGTGCAATGGATTTTTCATCGCTGAGCGACTGGCAGAAAAAGATTCTGGATTACCTGGAAGAAAACGGGCATCCCTTTGGAAAAACCTACCTGGATAGTGTACAGCTGCACGGAGATGAAATCAGTGCCGTCCTTCAAATATCAAAGGGGCCGCTTTATAAGATCGACAGCATCCAGGTGATTGGCGATGCCAAAGTGAGCCAGGAATTTCTGCAGAAGTACCTTGAACTGCCAGGAGGCACCGTCTACAGCAAACGCAAACTGCAGAACGTGAGCAAAAAGCTGTTAGAACTTTCTTATGTGGAAGAAGAAAAGCCTTCCGAATTGAACATGTTAGCCACCGGCTCCGTGCTGAATTTGTATCTGAAAGCAAAACGCAGCAGTCAGATAAATGCCCTGGTGGGCTTTCTGCCGAATAATGAACAGCTTTCCGGCGCCCGCAAGTTATTGCTCACCGTCGATGCAAACATCCTCCTGCGAAATGCTCTGGGAGGAGGGGAAACAATCGGTTTTATGTGGCAACAGTTGCAAAAAAGTTCGCCCCGCCTTAACCTTCTTTACGAGCAGCCCTATGTTTTCCGGTCCCCTTTCGGTACCAGCTTTTCGCTGGATATGTATAAACGGGACAGTTTTTTTCTGAACATCAATATGAACCTGGCGATGAATTACCGGCTGGCGGAAAAAAAAACCGCTTCGGTTTTTTTGCAACGCAGGCAATCTATTGTGAACGGGATCAACGCGACATCTATTGTCGCAACCAAACAATTGCCGCAGGAGGCCGACGTGAGTTCATTTAATTTGGGAGTAGGGTATGAGTTCATTAATACAGATTACCGGTTAAACCCCAGAAAAGGGACCCAGTTTTCCATTACCACTTCTGCCGGGACAAAAAAAATTAAAAAGAATAACCTCGTATTGGAGTTAGAAGATCCTTCTGATCCTTCGTTTGAATTTGAAAGCCTGTACGATACCGTGAAGCTCAAAGCTTATCAATTTAGAGTTACCGCATCGGGGGCAAAATTTCTGCAACTGGGTAAACAGACCGCTGTAAA